>JASHSC010000364.1 GCA_030036915.1 Terriglobia bacterium | reverse complement strand
AACTTCATCGATGAGACGACGAAGAAGTAAATGATTCCCACGGGAGGTTCCAGCTTCGTTTGCCCGTGCTACAATAGCCCCAAGCATTCGAGCAATTTCAGAACGGGGAAGGTATCCATGCGCCGCCGGTCAACCATTGTCGCCTGGGTGTTGATCCTTCTTTCGATCGCTGCCGCCAAGGCAGGGGCACAGAACACCGCCCCGGCCGCGCCGCTGACCGCGGTTCAAATCATGTCCCTGGTTTCCGGCGAAATCCCCATTCATCGCATCGCGCTGCTGGTGCAGCAGCGGGGCATTAACTTCACGCCGGATGACGAATTCTATAAGCAGCTCAAGGCGGCGGGTGGCAACGATGAATTGATCAATGCTGTGAAGAGCGCCAAAGTCTCAGAGGCTACCAGTGATCCTTCCGCTCAGGCCCGTGATGCGGACATTCGCAGGCATCAGGCGCGTGGCGCGGAACTTCGCAAAGCGCAGCAATATGCGGACGCGGAGACCGAGTATCGTGCCGCGCTCCAATTGGACCCGAAGGATCCGGACCTGCTCGTTGATCTGGGATTTACACTGGGGAAAGAGGGAAATTGGGACGGCCAGGCCGCTGAAGCGCGCCAAGCCGTCGCCCTGAGCCCTAGTAACGATCGGGCCCACGTCATTCTGGGACAAGCGCTGGGGCAGAAGGGCGATCAGGATGGCGCCATCTCCGAATACCGCGAGGCCATTCGACTGAATTCCAGCAACGATCAGGCGCACGTGAACCTGGCCAATCGCCTCGCCACAAAGAATGACTGGACGGACGCTGTCCCGGAATATCAGGCGGCGATTCAATTGAACCCGGAGAGCGACCAGGCGCACATCGGCCTGGGCAATGCCCACGCGCAGAACAAAGATTGGGACGGCGCGATTGCGGAATACCGCCAGGCACTCAATTTGAATCCCAACAACGACCTGGCGCATTTCGACCTCGGCATCGCGCTCACGCAGAAAGACGATCAGGACGGCGCCATCGCCGAGTATCGGGAGGCGACGCGCCTCAATCCCTCCAATGAGCAGGCGCATATCAATTTGGGCAACAGGCTGTTGCACAAAAAGGATTGGGACGGCGCCATCACCGAATACAAGCAGGCGGTGCAATTGAATTCCAACAACAAGGCGTTGCACTACAGCTTGGGTTACGCTTATGAAAGCAAGGGCGACAGAACTTCCGCATTGCAGGAGTACCACACGGCGCTTGATATGGACCCTCAAAACTCCACGTATCAGAAAGCCGTGCAGCGCCTCACCCCTCAGGGAAATCAGTAGCCGGATGAATCGGATGAGCCGGGCCTGGGTTGCACTTCGGTCAATCGTTTACGCGTCGCTCTTCCTCGCGGCGTGGGGAGGGGCGGCGCTCATGTGCCGCGCGCTGGACAAGGACATTCCGCTCGGCGTTCCGAAATGGTTGATCGCTCCTGGAATCGCGCTGATGGCGGCGGGCGCGGCGCTAGGGCTCACCACCATTGGCTTTTTCATTTTCGAGGGCCGCGGCACGCCGGCGGTTTTTGATCCGCCCACCCAATTCGTTCCGCACGGCCCCTACCGGCTGGTTCGCAATCCCATGTACATCGGTGGAGTCACGATGCTTCTGGGATGGGCCCTCTATCTCCGATCCGTGGCGATGGTGTTGTTCTCCGGAGTGGCGTTTCTGCTGGTTCACACCTTCGTGGTTTTTGCCGAAGAGCCGGGCTTGCGGAAGAGGTTCGGGAAGGAATATGAGGACTTTCTTCGCGCCGTGCCCCGTTGGATCCCGCGGCTTACGCCACCGCCTCTTTCAAAGTGACCTTGGAGATCAAGTT
The DNA here is from genome assembly GCA_030036915.1 of Terriglobia bacterium. Lineage (GTDB taxonomy): Bacteria > Acidobacteriota > Terriglobia > UBA7540 > UBA7540 > Bog-366. The sequence goes on along the minus strand of JASHSC010000364.1, from coordinate 2,252 downwards.
CTTCACGGCGGAGAGTTCCGGCATTTTCGTTCCTTCCTGCGCCGCCGTGGCGGCACCGGCTGCGACGGCGAAGCGAAAGGCTTGGCGAAAGGGCATGCGCTCGACGACCGCAAGGGCCATGGCCGCAACCATTGCATCGCCCGCACCCGTGCTGCTTCGAAATTCGATTTCGGGAGGCGAAGCAAACACCGCCTCCGTGCCGGCCACGCCCAGCGCCCCCAATGCGCTCAGTGAAATCAGCGCCTGCTCTGCTCCCATTTGCATCATTTCGCGTGCCGCTTCCAACAGTCCGTCGCGAGTTTTCAAGGGGCGGCCCAAGAGCTCCGCAGCCTCCGCCCGATTGGGTTTGACGAGGTAAGGCCCGGCGGCCAACCCGAGCTTCAGCGCCTGTCCGCTTGTATCCAAAATGCACCTGGCGCCACGTTCAGCGGCCAGGCGAATCAGATCCGCAAAGGTTCCAAGCGGCGCGCCGGGCGGCAAGCTTCCGGAGAAGACCATTACGTCGCAGCGCGGCGCATAATGCTCGATTTTCCGCCGCAGTCCGGCAAGGTCTGCGGGGGTTACGTGCGGTCCCAGCTCGTTCAGCTCGGTCTCCGCACCGCTCTTGGTATCGTGGATCTTCACGCAGACGCGTGTCTCACCGGGGACGCGGACAAAATCAGCCGGAATCCCTCGAGCGCTGATGGCATCAAGAACATATTGTCCATCTTGGCGCGCCACCATACCCAGCGCGAACACTGTCGACCCCCAAAGCTTGAGCGCTCTGGCGACGTTGATCCCTTTGCCTCCGGCCTCCACGCGGACCACTTCGCCGCGGTTGGTTTTGCCGGTTTCAAATTCCCGCACGATGATGCTTTTATCGATCGACGGGTTCAAAGTGACGGTGGCAATCATGATGGTTCGCCGGACCTATGGTTACTTGAGATCATCTCCCCCACTCTTTTCTTATCCGTTACCGGCGAGGGTCGCACGCCGTCGGACTAAATGCGATGGTGTCTAGCCCGCGGAGTCCAGCGCTACCACCCAGCGCGGCGGTTTGGTGACGCTGGGATTCGCGTCGGGGTCGTACTTGTCGGACAGAGCCCCTGTATCAACGTCGCGCAATTCGTAATGAACGGCATTGCCTCCATGTTCGGTTTCCTGCTTGAATGCCACCTGTTTCCCCTGTGCCCAAAATCGCCACTGCGAAATCGGCAGGCCGGTACCCTTGTAGGTGCGTTGCTCGCCGTTCAGAAGCACCACCAGCTTCAACGCCACGGGGTAGCTGGCGCAACAATTCGGGTACATCGCCAACCAACCCACCGCCCGGCCGTCTGGCGCGATTTGGGCATCGGCAAAGCTGACTTGCTGCGGTTCCTTCTGGGGCACGATTTCGTGTTTGTGCTTGGTAGTAATGTGGAGCTGGCCGCTCGGGTCGATTACTGTCTCGACGTAGATTTCTCCGCCGGCGCTGAGCGTTCCCAACCCCACGGAGAGCGTCAGGATGAGCAGGCAAATCCGTTGCAAGAGGAATGCTTGATTCGTGACCGCTGGAGGATGCTTGGGCATGATGTCTCTTGCGCCGAACGGGCGTGCAGGAATGAATTCTCCGGAAAGCAAACGGAGACGCCGAATGCTGCCCCTGACAAACATTCGGGAGGTCACGCAGAAAGATTCACTCCAAGTGTCATGAGAAAATCCGCAACGAATGCGGTGTGCACCTCAACGCGCAAGGAGCAAAACGGTACCGCCACGCGAAGGCACAGGAACGGCATTATACCTGAGTTCCAATCCACGCGATAATTGGCCCCGTAGGCAACGCGCGTTGACACATTTTGGAAACTGCGATAGGTTGGAAAAGTCTTCCAGGATTTTACCCAGGCCTGTTGCTGTCCCCGCTCGGAGCTTGCATGCACTCTCCAGGTCCGGTGTAAGAGCCAGGACTGCATAAGACCACTGCCCAGGCCCGTAGCTCAGCCCGGTTAGAGCGCTACCTTGACACTTCCCACTGGCACTTCTGAGACGGATTGCGACAGAGTGAGATCAATCAGTATTCATGGGCCTTCCGTCATGGTCTGACGTTTCCAATGACAGCGACGATTTGCTATGGTTTTTGACCGAGGTGTGCACCAAAATGGTAACCAAACTTTCTTTGCCCTAAAACGGTGCACCACTAATTCAGGCAGCGTCCAATCCTTGACCCGCCGGCCCTCGACGCATCCTGGACCGATTCTGCGCAACGGCGGACCATTCTACGCGGCGACTCGATTACA
>JASHSC010000363.1 GCA_030036915.1 Terriglobia bacterium | reverse complement strand
ATTGTCCAGAATCTTCCATCGGGAAAGAGGCGAAAGGGGATTGGCCACATGTTTCCCAAGAGCGTCAGGAACCCGCGAGAGGAGCCAGTGCATAATTTGCCAGTCCCCGCGCACCCACCGATGTTTACGTCTGCTGTAAGCGCTGAAGTGCGTGGGATAATCATCAATGACCTCGATATCCGAAGCCAGGCCCGCACGGAGGTAAGCGCCCTCCAGCAGGTCGTGGCTGAGAATAGCGTTGCAAGGAAGCCTTTTTCCCAGCACCTGACGAAAAACATCCACCTCGTAGATCCCCTTGCCGGTAAAGGATCCTTCGCCAAAAAGATCCTGGTACACGTTTGAAGTCGCACGGGTGTAAAGATCAAACCCGGTTTGCCCGGAGTAGATGTTGGCGAGTAACGAGCGGCTTGCCGACCGAACGCTGATTCCGACGCGGGGCTGTATGATTCCGTACCCCTTAACCACGGTGTTCGTCCTGGTGTTCACCACCGCGCGATTCAAGGGGTGAGCGATGGTGGCGATGAGCTTACGGGCCGACCCACGCGGGAGTTGAGTATCCGAATCCACGGTAATGACATATTTAATTCCAGGAAGAACGGCCAGGTTGCCAACCCTCACCGGAAATCTATTCATCTGCCCGCGCAACAAGTCGTTGAATTCCAAAAGCTTGCCCCGCTTGCGCTCCCAGCCCATCCACGATCCTTCACGAGGATTGAAGGTGCGAGAACGGTGGAATAGGAAAAAGGCAGACCGCCCCGTATAGGCATATTTGCGATTGAGTTCCTCAATAAGTTTTGAACAAAGCGAAACCAGGTCATCCCTGCGGTCCGAAGGGTGCCGGGAATCCGGAGCGTCGGTAAGCAAGGCAAAGAATATATTGGGGTCGCAATTGGCCAGGTAACGGATTTCGAGCTCCTTCACCAGGCGGCGGACATAGCCGTCGTTCAGTATTAGCGTGGGCACAACGACCATCGTCGAGTATGCAGCGGGAACATCTTCGGAGAAACTCAACTTGGGGAGCATTCGAGGTGGGAGATAGGAAGCCACCAATTGATTCATTACCGCCCAAGCAGCCTCGGTGGCAGGAAGGAAGAGGAGAACGACGCCGACGACTAGAGATACCGGCGATCGGGCTGCGATCAGGAGAAAGGCGATAATGGCGAATGTCAAGAGTTCGATTCCAACGAAATAATAGGGCTCCGGGCAAGCCAGGATGGCCTTGCGGATGCGTTCGCCGATCGGGGGATGATAGTGGATCTGCCGTTCCAGGCGTTCACGGCCGCTGTCGATTAGATAAAATCCCACGTGAGTACGACGATCGATAGGGCGCCCATCGGAGGCTTTGTTCTTCTGATTGGACTGCGCCAGCAGAACGGCCCACCGCGCGATCTCAGCTTCCGAACAGTGGGAATGTTTTCCCAAATGTTGAATTTCCCGGAGATAGAGTTCGCGGCTTTCAGCATCCATCTGCGGATAGGTCGCGGAGGGGTCTTCCTGCAAAATCTGTTCCACTTTACCGGCATTCTGTTGAATTCCCCTCCAGGAAGCGCAATTCACGGCATGTAGAGTAGCGATGAGGGCAGCGATTTGAAGGCAAGATTTTTCTTCCGGATTTCCCTGCGCGTCTGGCCTCTCGCCGTGGATTGGCGCTGGATTGACGACTCGCGCAATTTCCTGTAACAAGGCAAGCTGAAACAATGACTTTAACATCCAAAATTCGCAAAGCATCAGCGAGTGCGTTTCTTCTACGGCCGATAGAAACGCAACCATTCCCGCCTCGGTGAACCTGAATTCAGCAGCGCGCAGGAACGCGGCCACTAAGGAAAATGCGCGCGGAACAACGGTACCCTCCCCGGTCTTGACCCGGGGAAGGCTTTTCATCGCTCCCACAGCCCCGCGCGTATCGGCCAGGACAGCCTCAACAAACCCACGGTTGTCGCGAAGCTCGTCGCTTGGGGATTTGGCGCCGCCTGTTTGCCTTCTTTCCTGGTTTGTGTCGGAGAGAATAGATCGAATGGATTTGGATGTCTCAGGCCAGACCTTCTCCAACTGCGATTTGCGATCCCTCGGACCTGCTTTTTTCCAGCTTCGCACTTCAGTTTTTGCCACGTCCTTGAGTCGAAGGTATTCGGGCGAGGCGTCTGAATTGTCCGAAGAGTTTCGGATGGACGCAGGCGCACCTGGAAGAACCCCGTACTTTTCCGGCCCTGCCGGTTCTTCAGGATTATGGAATGTAGTATCCAATCCTCAACCCCTGATTCCTATGCTCGAACCCGTTCAGCGGTAATTCGCAGCCTGCATATCGAACATTTCCGAGTATCGGCCCCCGATGGTCATAAGCTGGTGGTGACTGCCCTGCTCCACAACTTGCCCGCCCTCGAGCACCAGGATCCGGTCCGCCATTCTGACCGTCGAAAACCGGTGCGAAATGAGGAGCGCCATCTTTCCTTCCGTGAGTTCAGCAAATCGCTGAAACACCTCGTGTTCGGAACGCGCATCCAGGGACGCCGTGGGCTCATCCAAAATCAAAAGCTGGGCATCGCGCAGATAAGCCCGCGCCAGCGCCAGCTTTTGCCATTCCCCTCCGGAAAGGTCCACGCCTCCGTCGAATCGACGGCCCAGAATTTGCTGATAGCCTTGCGGAAGTTTTCCAATTACTTTGTCGGCCCCGCTCTTAATGGCTGCCGCGGCAATCAGCGAGGGAGGATTGATTTCTCCAATCTTTCCCACAGCAATGTTATCCGCGGCTGTCATGTCATATCGGAAAAAGTCCTGGAAGACGACCCCGATTTGGCCGTACAAATCTTCAAGGTCGTATTCGCGCAGGTCTACGCCATCCAGCAAAACCCTGCCTGCGCACGGGTCATAAAGCCGGGTCAGCAACTTCACCAGCGTCGTCTTTCCCTCACCGTTTTCTCCGATCAGGGCGATGCGTTCCCCGGGTTCGATGCGCAGACTAATCTCACTCAGCACGCGCCTTGGAACCCCTGGGTAGGCAAAAGATACCTTGTCGAGCTCAAATCCCATCCGGATCGGCCGGGGCGCGGGGAGCGCGTGGGGCGGAGACTGTATTGTTGGCCGGACCTGAAAGAATGCAATCAAATCGCTGAGAAAGAGAGCTTGATCGGCGATTCCGGAGAAAGTTGAGAACATCGATTGAATGTTGGTGCTCGCTCCGGCAATCGCTCCGGTAAGAAATGTAAGAGTTCCAACGCTGATGGCCCCGATGATCGTTTCATAAATTACATACGCGTATGCCGAGTAATAACCCAACGTTGTCAACAAAGAGAGCACGGTGCCGACCCGCATTTTTCGGCCCGCAAGCTCGTTATTGAGTTCACACACCTCATCGGAAAGTTTCTGGAAGCGCTTCTTCAGGAACGAGCTTAAACAAAACAGCTTGAGTTCTTTGGCCGAATCTTTGCTCGCGCCCACCGTGCGCAGGTAATCGAGCTCGCGGCGGATCGGGGTCAATCGAAAATTCAGGGCATAGCCCAGAAAAGCAAAGTGGGTGTCTCCAAGGAACGCAGGAATCACAAAAGCAATAAGCAGGGCCAGGATCCAGGGCGAGAAAAAGAGGATGCTCGCAGCCAGCGTCGCGGTGGTGATCGCTTGCTGCAAAAGATTCCCCAGGGCCTGGATCATCACCAAGCGATCGGTCGCCTGTACTCGCGCGCGCTCCAGCCGGTCATGGAAGGAAGGATCTTCGTAGGTCGCCAGATCCATGCGCGAGGCGTGCTCCATGACCCGGATACTGATGTATCGAACGTAGCGGTCCGAGAGCAATGTGTCACAGTAGACGATTGCCCGTGTGAAAATCGTTCCGGCGCTCGCAAAAGCGAACTCCAGCCCCACATACCACCAAAAAGCATGGGGCATAGGCTGTTTCTTGGCGACTACGTCAACAACCGCATCGATGATCCATTTCGTCACTGCGAGCGTGGCGAGAGGAATAACACCTGCGGCAACGCGCAGGCCGCAACCCCACACGATGATCGCCGGCGACGATTCCCAGACGAGGCGAAGTACGGGTGGAAGGTTGCGGAGTGCTTGTACCCGCTCCCTCCATGAATTCGCGGTATTCGCGGAGGTTTGATTTGTATTTACTTCTGTGGCCATTGTCCCCGAATTCGCGATTCACGCCGGCGGAATAGACCCGCTTGGAGTGGCTTCATCACTGAAACCATGTCCGCCGCTTGCATGCGAAACCAATCGCCAGGCTGATGGTAAAGATCGCAGGCACCACCAGCAAAGTCGCTTTCGCGATGGGGGCGACGATCAGGCCGAATTCGAACAAACCGAGCCCTGTTGACACCAGCAATGCCGCAGAGACAATGCACGCGCCCATCATTGTGGCAAACCTCCTTTCGAATGAGCGTCCGGTGTGCCACCTGCAACGTCAAAGCGGAAACTGTTTAGGACGCCATGCACGACGTAGCGCCGCCCTTTAGGGTAATGGTTCCGGTCTCAAGCCCGGCGCTACATTCGATTAACCCTCCGCTCCCGGTGGCACATGGGCGATTTCTCATAATCACAGCCTTGCAAATTAAGAACCACTTGGAAAATGAGGTAAATAAAGGGGTTACCAAAAGCGGAGGGCATTTTCACCTGAAAATCTTACACACCCATTTCAGATCTCTTTACCATCTTACACGCCTAAGGGAGCTCACGGGTTGGCGATGCCGGCTTCCGTGAGTTTTTCAAGGGGCGGGACAGCAACCGGGGCGTTTGAGTTCGGCTTCCTTTCAACCGAAAGCACAGCGCTCTTTGCCCCTGGGCTTGAGGAAGCTTTCTTGGGAGTGCAGCGCAGATATTCCTCCTCGATCCAGGCATAGGTTTTGTGCATTCCCTCGCGAAGGGGAGTATCCGGTTCCCAACCGAGGATGCCCTTGATCAGGCTGTTGTCGCTGTTGCGGCCCGCGACGCCTTTGGGGGCATCAAGAATATATTGACGCCCTGGCTTGATCTCAGCGATTTCCCCCACAATGTCTGCCAATTGGTTGACGGAGACCATCTCGCTGGAACCGAGGTTGATGGGCTTGGCAATCAGGTCATCGCAATGCGTAATCAAATCGATTCCTTTAACGCAATCATCGATG
>JASHSC010000362.1 GCA_030036915.1 Terriglobia bacterium | reverse complement strand
GATCAGTCCGAGGGCATGCGATTTTCGCCCCGCCGCCAGGAAAGTGTCGATGTTTTCCCAGGCTGTATCAAAATCCGGCGTGATTTCTTCCCAGTTGTTCACGCCCGTTACCACCAGGTGAGGAATGTGCTTCTCCACCAGCGGCGCTAACCAGCGCTTATATTCCGGGTCGGGTTTTGGGTTGTAATACCATGGGCCGGCAATAATTCCGGGTGGCAGCTCCTTCACGATGTCCGGGAACTTCACCATGATGTCCGCCCAGGCCATTACGCGTTTCCCGCGCTGCTGAAACAGATGGGCGACATAATTCAATTGATCGACGAAAATTTTGGCGGGCGTGGCACTGGACCCTTGCTTCTCGGCCGCCTTGGCGAGCTCCCAGGTTTCATCGAAACCGATGTTGACCAACCAACTGGGAAACAATTCCGTGTACTGATTTACCCAATCATTCACCAGAGCTTGCACCTTGGGGTTTTCGGGATTGAATTCTCCTCCGTGCGGGAAATCCGACAGGTCGGAATACTTCTCAATCCGAAAGAGATCGTGAAGGTGGCCGAACATTTCAAGACAGGGAATCACGTCAACGTGCCGCTGGCGCCCGTAGGCGATGATCTGCCTTACCTGGTCCTGCGTAAAGCGCGCGTCGGGATTAAGCAGCGGATAACCCTTCAGCTCGATGTTCGCTTCGTTGTAGAAGTAATATTGATTGGCCTTCCATCGCGCCGCAAAAGCGATTTGGCGCTTCACCTCCTCCGGAGTGCACATCATTCCTTCGCTGCCCACGTCCACCATCACGCCGCGGTACGCCAGGGAAGGCCAATCCTCAATGTGAACGGCCGGAAATGAGGCATCGTTTCCCTGTCCTTCCACCAGTTGGCGCAGGGTTTGGACGCCGTAGAAGACCGCGGCAGAAGATCGCCCCCGGATTTCAGCCCCCGACGTCGTGATGGTCAATTCGTAGGATTCACGGGATTGCGGTCCGGGAACTTCGTCTGGCAAGGGCAAAGGGTCAACCCCGCCGGTGCGCGTGAGGGTGATGACGGGACCCTCGCGGCAGCTCTCCGAGACGGGGATTTCGAGCGCAGTGCGATTCTTCAGAAGGCGCGAAAGCTCGGCCGCGGCAAAGCGGTCCTCCTCGCTGGGATTCGATCCGAAACAAATCCTGAGGCCGCGGATGGGCAGCCGCCCCGTCGCGTATTCGACCTTTTGCGGGAGAGGGAGTGGGGGTGAGTGCTCCTCCCCTGCCGCGGTCAAAGCAAAGGCGAGGATGAGCGGGGCGAATTTGCAAAATCGTACGGTGATGCGATTCCTCCCACCCCAGCCGGTCGCATCGCCCTGGAGTCGTTCAGCCGGTGCAGTTGCAGGCAGGGTGCCGAGGGGCTACGGCGAGCGGCGAGCCGACTGCTTTGGCTCGCCATTCGCCCATGTCCACTATACTTGCCGAGCAATCAGAAATGCAATTTCATGGCTAACTGGATATCCCGCGGCGAGTTCGCGGCGGTAAGGTGGCCAAACGCCGAACTGGTAATCGTCTCATTGGGAAACGAAAAGTTGACGTTGTTGAAAAAGTTGAAGAACTCACCACGAATATCAAGATTAAATCGTTCAGTTATCCGAATATTCCGGTAGAGAACGAAATCCCAGTCGCGATAGGCCGGCCCGGTCATGATGTTGCGCCCCGCATTGCCAAAGGTTGGCGTGTCATTCGCCAGATCAGCCTGTAGCGCGGCATCCGAGAAACAACTGGTGGTGAACCACTCCGTGATCATCTTCGGACCCTGCCCGCTGCACAGCCGGTTGGGGTAAGGGTTTGACGAGCCGGTATTTGAATAGTCCACTCCCCTGATGCTGTAGGGGAAACCGGACTGATAGGTGGTGATTCCGGCAACATTCCAGCCGCCCACGATGTTGCCCACTGCGCCACCGCGGTTGACAAAGTGCTGTCCCCTGCCAAAAGGCAATGCGTAGATGTAACTCACCGCCAGCCTCTGAGGGACGTCGATGTAAGAGTCGCCGTACATGGCGGAAAGGGGAACATTGTTATTCTGCGCGCCCCCGTTCCCAAATCCACCGTTGAATCCCTCGTCGCCCTCGCCATTGTCAAGCGTGTGCGACCACGTGTAGCTTGCGATCATATAGAACCCGCTGGCGAATTTTCGACTGTATTTGGCTTGCAGCGCTTCGTAGCTGGCAACGTTGTTTGACGCGACGTTCTCGATAGTGTCGAAGTCCGGGTAAGGCCGGCGGGGTTGAAGCGCACCGATTCCCGGAAGGGGTTGGTTATAGTTATTGATTACGTCGGCGAGGTGGATGGCATGGTTGGCCACGTACTCGATGTCCAACGCGGATTTGGAGGACAGTTGTGATTCCACACCCAAACTCCACTCATACACAGTAGGGAAAACATAATTCTTCCACGGATCCATCCCCAGACCTTGGTCAATGATGGGCGGGATGGTCACTCCTCCGAAGACGTTCTCCACGGTGGTTGGCACGCCGTTGGTCAAGGGTGGGGGCGAACCGACCGCGGTGGTGTAAGTCGGTTCGGCGGAGGTGATGGGGTTATTGTGCCCGAAAGCAAGGTTGTTCTGAATAGGCAGGTCGAAAAACATCCCGCCTCCGCCCCGGAGCACCAGCTTGTCGGTCGTGAAGGGCCGCCAGGCGAATCCGGCCCGCGGGGCAAAGTAGTGGTAGTTGGGATTCATCAAGGTCCTTGCGGTGCGTCCCGTGTACCCCAATTGCGCGGTCTGCGTGGAATTCGCGATCAGGCATTCTCCCGACGCCGAATCCAGGTAAGGGTATTCTGTGCAGATTTGGTTAAGCTTGGCAGCCGGGTATGCAGAGACGAGTATGCCGTTGCCAGTGCCGGAGAAGGGCGCGCCCGTGGGTTGAAATGTCATCAAAATGTTGTTCTTATCAACCGGGAACTCCCGGTATTCCCAGCGCAATCCGGCGTTGATGGTGAAGTTGGATCTGACGCGAATGTCATCTTGAGCGTAATAGCTCCAATACTTTCCTCCCACTTCATAGATCTTTTGGAAGCCCTCAGCGCGTGATGCTGCGGATGGATATCCAAACTCCAAATCGGCAAGTGAAGATGCGGACGTGGTGGCCGGTAATTCGCTTGCCAACGAAGCAAACTCGCCGTTGTATGTGAAAATGCCCTGCAAATTGTTGGGGCCGGATCCTGCCAGGTACTGCCAGGAAAGCATATCCGCCCCGAAGATGAATGTATGCCGGTGGTGATACCAGGAGAGATTGTCGCCCAGAACCTCAACCATACTGGGGATATGAAGGGGAGCGTTCCCATAATCTCCGATGCTGGCGAAGTTCGTGATGCTGAAGTCCGG
>JASHSC010000361.1 GCA_030036915.1 Terriglobia bacterium | reverse complement strand
GAAAGCGGGTTCAGGACCTTGCGCAGAATCCAGATGCGGTTCAATTCGTCACGCGGCACCAGCAACTCTTCCTTGCGCGTGCCGGACTTGTTGAGGTCGATGGCGGGGAAAACGCGTTTATCCACCAGTTTGCGGTCGAGATGAACTTCCATATTGCCCGTGCCTTTGAATTCTTCAAAGATCACGTCGTCCATGCGGCTGCCGGTGTCGATAAGGGCGGTTGCGATGATGGTCAGGCTGCCGCCTTCTTCAATGTTACGCGCCGCGCCGAAGAAGCGCTTGGGCCGCTGGAGGGCGTTGGAATCAACGCCGCCGGAGAGCACCTTGCCGGAGGGGGGAACCACGGTGTTGTAAGCGCGCGCGAGGCGCGTGATGGAATCGAGCAGAATCACCACGTCGCGCTTGTGCTCAACCAGGCGCTTGGCCTTCTCCAATACCATTTCCGCCACTTGCACGTGCCGGGCGGCGGGCTCGTCAAACGTCGAGCTGATCACTTCGCCCTTAACGGTGCGCTGCATGTCCGTGACTTCTTCCGGCCTCTCGTCGATGAGCAACACGATGAGCGTGATTTCAGGATGATTCGTGGTGACGGAATTGGCGAGACACTGAAGCAGCATGGTCTTGCCCGTGCGCGGCGGCGAAACAATCAGGCCGCGCTGGCCCTTGCCCACCGGAGTGAGCAGGTCGAGCACGCGCGCTGAAATGTTGTCCTTCACAGTTTCCAGGTGAATGCGCTCCTGGGGGTAGAGGGGGGTGAGATTGTCAAAAAAGATCTTGTTGCGCGATTCATCGGGTGGCTCAAAGTTGATGGCTTCAACCTTGATGAGGGCAAAGTAGCGCTCGCCCTCCTTGGGCGGACGAATCTGGCCCGAGATCGTGTCGCCGGTGCGCAGATCGAACTTCCGAATCTGCGATGGCGAGACGTAGATGTCGTCCGGGCCGGGCAGATAGTTGTAGTCCGGGGCGCGGAGGAATCCGAATCCGTCGGGCAGGCATTCGAGCACGCCTTCGGAGAAGATGAGGCCGTTCTTTTCCGTCTGCGCCTGAAGGATCTTGAAGATCAACTCCTGTTTGCGCAGGCCCGTGGCCCCCACCACCGCAAGGTCTTTCGCGACCTGCGTCAAGGTGGTGATGTTCATCTCCTTGAGCTTGCCGATGTCGAGGACTTCGCCTTCCTTCAGTTCCTCGATTTTTTCTTCCTGAACTTCGTCTACTTTTACATCTTGTTTCTTTGCAGGCATAACTTTTCTCTCTATTTCATTGAAATTACGGGTCGCAGGGTAGTTCTGGTTAACGCTTCGAGTCACCTTGCCAGGCCGCTCGCGGCATCGAACTCCGAAAGTGATGGTTTACTCGAGATGACCCGGCAGTTTCACAAAGTGCGGCAAGAAGCGTCGAAAGCAGTTGCAAAACGTTGCGGGCCAAATGGCGAGGGGTTGAAAACGAGCCGCCTTCCACGAAGCACGTCGAGCCATGAACCTCAGCGGTGTGATGCAAATCTGCCTCGATGGGTTTCCAAATCCTCCGTCAAAAAGCCCCGATTCTAGATTTCGTTCAGTTCGTCATGGGTTCCCGGCCCAAATCTGGTGAAGGGGTTTCCATGGCGGGCGGTGTGACCTCGCCCGGAACTAGGACGGGCAGGGATTCGAGCTTCCCATCCAGAGCAATCTCAAACACATCGTCCATGGTGTCCACGAAACGAATGGTAAGCTCTTGCTGAATGTTCACAGGAATGTCCGCCAGATCCTTTTCATTATCGCGCGGCAGGATGACCGTGCGATTGCCGGCGCGATGTGCCGCCAGGAGCTTTTCCTTCACTCCGCCGATGGGAAGCACCTTTCCGCGCAGGGTAATTTCACCGGTCATGGCCACATCGCGGCGCACGGCGATTTTGGTGAGCGCGCTCACCAGCGCCGTCGCCAAGGTAATTCCCGCCGATGGGCCGTCCTTGGGAATGGCGCCCTCGGGAATGTGCAGGTGAACGTCGAGGCGCCGGTAAAAATCCGGATCGAGCCCCAGCATGGCAGCCCGCGAGCGCACGTAACTCATGGCGGCCTGCGCCGATTCCTGCATGACGTCGCCCAGCTTGCCCGTCAGCATTAATTTACCCTTGCCTTGCATGAGCGTGGCTTCGATGTTCAGAATCTGTCCGCCCACTTCCGTCCATGCCAAGCCCGTAGCCAAACCCACCTCATTCTTTTCTTCGGTTTTGGTGTCGCGAAACTTTATGACGCCCAGATATTCTTTCAAATCGTCGGGTCCAACCGTAACTCTAAACTCGCGGCCTTCCTTCACCACTTTGCGCGCCACTTTGCGGCTGACGTTGGCGATTTCGCGCTCCAGGTTGCGCACACCCGCTTCGCGTGTGTAATGGCGGATGATGTAGACGATTCCGTCATCGGTCAGGGTGAGATTTTCCGTCTTCAAACCGGCGGCCTCGCGCTGCTTTTTCACCAGAAATCGCTTGGCAATTTCCAGCTTCTCCGGCTCCGTGTAACCCTCCAGACGCAAAATCTCCATGCGGTCCTGGAGCGGCTGCGGGATGGTGTGCACAACATTGGCTGTGGTGATGAAGAACACCTTGGAAAGGTCGAATTCCACGTCAAGGTAATGATCCATGAACGTGCTGTTCTGTTCCGGATCGAGAACCTCGAGCAGGGCGGCGGAGGGATCACCCCGGAAGTCCATGCTCATCTTGTCCACTTCGTCGAGCAGGAAGACCGGATTCACCGTGCCCGCCTTTTTCATCATCTGGATAATCTGGCCGGGCAGCGCGCCGATGTAGGTGCGGCGATGGCCGCGGATTTCCGCTTCGTCGCGGA
>JASHSC010000360.1 GCA_030036915.1 Terriglobia bacterium | reverse complement strand
TCCTGACTCTTGTCTCCTGATTTTCCATGCACACACTTCGCGTCATTTGGGTGATTTTCGTAAAAGACGTGCGCGTCGAGTGGAGGCACCGCGAGACGCTGGCGGCAATGTGTGTTTTCGGCCTGCTCGTGGTCTTTCTGTTCAACTTTGCCTTCGAGCCCGCTGGCGAGGAATCGCTGCGACTGCTGCCAGGGTTGCTGTGGATTGCATTTGCCTTCGCCGGCGTGCTGGGCTTTAACCGCTCATTTGCGGCGGAACGTGAGAACGGCGCGCTGGAGGGCATGTGCCTGGCGCCCATCGATGCGGGTGCGATTTATCTGGGCAAAATGCTCGCCAATTTGTTCTTCCTGGGAATTGCCGAGACAGTTATGGTGTTCGTGGCGAGCCTTTGGTATAACTTTTCTTTCATCCCCTCGCTCGGGTGGTTTGCGCTCACCACCTTTTTCTGTACACTGGGATACGTGGGTGTGGGCACCACGTTTGCAGCCATCGCTACCAACACGCGCATGCGAGAGGTGATGCTGCCCGTGCTTCAGTTTCCGGTGGCCATACCCGTTTTCATCGCGGGCGTCGAGGCCTCCAGCGGAGCGCTCAAGGGAGACGCACCCGGCGATTACGCCTCCTGGATCAAGCTTGCAGCAGGTTTCAGCGTTATATTTGTAGTGTTGTCATACCTCCTGTTTGAATACGTCCTGGAGGAATAGTTCTTTTCGAGCCATAGTGATGAAGAAAGCATTTCCCCCATCTCTGCACCTGTTCGCGACGCTCGCCGCCCTGTTGGTGGCTCTCTATTTCATTTTCCTTTATGCCCCGCAGGAAGCCACCATGGGCGAAGTCCAGCGCATTTTTTATATTCACGTTTCCTCGGCGTGGACGGCCATGCTCGCGTACTTCCTGGTTTTTCTCGGCAGCATCGCTTATGTCTGGAAGCGGCAGGATTCCGCGGACGATTTTGCTTACGGTGCTGCGGAGGTGGGCTTTATTTTCTGCTCCTGCGTGCTGGTAACGGGGCCGTTGTGGGCAAAACCCGTGTGGGGAATCTGGTGGACCTGGGATGAGCGCCTGACTCCCACTTTCTTCCTGTGGCTTCTTTTTGTGGGTTATTTGATGCTGCGGAGTTATGTCATCGCTCCCGGGCGAGCAGCCTTGCTCGCAGCCGTGGTCAGTATTCTCGGCGTTGTGGACGCCGCCTTCGATTTTTGGGTCATCCGCATGAAGAACTATCGCGGGCAGCATCCCGGGCCTGTGATGGGCGGCGGAGGGCAGCTTGATCCGCGCATGTGGGTGGCGGTGTTTGTCACCTGGGCGGCATTCCTCCTGCTATTTTCTTACCTGGTGCGGCAATACATGCGGGTAGCAGCGCTCCGGCGCGAGGTGGCGCATCTGCGGCGATTATGCGATTCCTCTTCGGGAGCATGAAATGGTTAATCTTTACCTGGTTCTTGCTTACGGACTTGTCTGGACCATTTTCACCGTTTATGCCTGGATTATTCAGCGCCGCCAGAATCGCCTCGAAAAGGAATTGCAGGAGCTGAAGAAGACCCTTGGCCAGAAATGACGTTTTTCCCTCCGAAATTCACCAAGAATCCCGCAAAGTACGAATGTGCAGACATATAGTACTTGAGTACTATATCGTTAGCTCTTTGCTATTTCCTGTCCCAAGATATGATATGTTGGCAGTGAAGCAAAACCCGATCCGGGCCGATATGCCTTGGGGGTGCCGGATGAGGATAAACCCTATGTCGCTTCCCTGTGGTGGCGAAACACCTCGATCAGAAGTGAAGCGACGTACTTAATGCCTGGTATGGGATTTCCGCTCCGGGAGTTTCAGGGGCTCGGCAACAAGCCGTGGGGCGCAACTGGGTGGAATAGGCCGCGTACCCGCGATACAATTGCATATTTACGCTGAAGCTGCACCATGAAAAAGGTTGGACGTTACGACATCATTTCGGAGCTTGGCCGAGGCGCCATGGGCATCGTTTACAAGGCCTCTGACCCCACCATCGACCGCGAGGTTGCGCTCAAGGTCCTCTCGCTCAGCGCTGCCCCTGACGAGTCCGGCAACAGTCCACAGCAGATGTTCATGCGCGAAGTCCGCGCCGCCGGGCGACTGACCCACCCTTCCATCGTCACCATCCACGACGCCTTCGAGGATCAGGAAACCCGGACAAGTTGCATTGTCATGGAGATGGTTCCGGGTGTGACCCTCGAAAAGATCATCGAAGCCGGCCAGCGCTTGAGCGTGCAAGAATCGCTCAACTTGATTCGGCAGGTCGCCGACGCGCTGGATTATGCGCATCGCCATCAGGTGATCCATCGCGACCTGAAACCTGCGAACATCCTGGTGACCGACGATGGGCGCGCCAAGATTACAGATTTCGGAATCGCCAAAGTGCTGGCGCGTGAAGGCGTGGCGCAAACTGTGGGAATCCTGGGCACGCCTTCCTTCATGTCGCCTGAGCAGGTGAAAGGCGGCGAAATCGACGCCCGCACGGATATCTTTTCCCTGGGCATCATGCTCTACACGATGCTCACGGGAAAGAAACCCTTCGT
>JASHSC010000036.1 GCA_030036915.1 Terriglobia bacterium | reverse complement strand
TTGGTCCCGCGACCATCAAGAATTTTGAATCCCTGGGCATTGAGGCCAGTCACGTGCGGATCGCGGATGGAATCTCCACCGGCGTCGCGCCGATTTTCGTCGACCCGACGGGTCAGAATCGCATTTTGGTCATTAAGGGTGCGAACGAAACGCTTTCGCCCCGGGACGTGGACGCGGCCGCGCCCATCCTCAGCAAGGTGGACACCATCCTGCTGCAATTTGAAATCCCACTTGAGACCGTTTATTACACGATTCAATTTGCCAGGTCGAAGGGAATTCGCTGCATTGTGAATCCTGCCCCTGCCCAGATTCCTGATTTCCCTGCGGTCGCCGCGGCGGATTATTTTGTGCCCAACGAAAGCGAAGCGGAGCTGCTGACGGGCATTCACGTCCGCACTGTTGAGGAAGCGGAGAGATGCGCCGGGAATCTGCTCGCAAAGGGACTTTCGCGCGTAGTCATTACCCTCGGCGAGCGCGGTTCCCTGATGGCAACCAGCGAGGGGCAGGAAGCGATTCCCGCATTCAAGGTGAAGCCCGTGGACACCACAGGCGCGGGCGACGCATTTATCGGCAGCTTTGCGGTTTTCCTCGCGGAAGGGTTTAAGGACAAAGAGGCGCTCACACGGGCCAGCCTCTATGCAGGTATTTCAACCACGCGCGTGGGTACGCAGAAATCCTTTCCGAGCCGGGAGGAGTTTGACAAGGAATGGAAGTCGAGGGGGAGTTCTTGATTTACGGTTCTCCAAATTAATGGAGTCATCTGATCAGCCTGCGCCTGCAATCCTCCAAAATATCCTTGGTCCGCGAGGCTCCGACGCGCGAGCAACCCGCCGCGCGAAAGGCCAAGAGCTGATCAAGGTCGCGAATGCCGCCCGCCGCCTTCACCTGAACGTGGGCGGGTGAGTGGGCGCGCATCAGCTTCACGTCCTCCAGAGTTGCGCCGGAGGTTCCGAAGCCCGTCGAGGTCTTCACCCAATCGGCCCCGGCCTCCGCACAAATCTCGCACAAGCGAATCTTGTGTTCGTCCTTGAGGTAGCAGTTTTCAAAGATCACTTTTACTTTTTGCTTGCGCGCATGTGCCGCTTCGATCACGGCCTTCAGGTCCCGGCGCACATAATCCCAGTCGCCGCTCAGCACTTTGCTGATGTTCGTGACCATATCCAATTCCTGGCAGCCGTCGTCCATGGCGCGCTGCGCTTCAGCAACTTTTATGGCAGTTGTGTGGCCGCCGTGGGGAAAGCCGATGGTGGTGCTGGCCTCGACACTGCTGCCTTTCAGAATTTCAGCGCACCGTTTGAGGTAAAAGGGCATGATGCAGACGCTGGCGACGTTGTAATCGCGCGCCATTCCGCAGCCATATTCCATCTCGCGGCCGGTCAACGTGGGCGCCAGCAACGCGTGGTCAATCATTTTGGCAATGTCTGCGTAGGTGTAATCCATGAAAAGGAGTATACTCCTTCTCCCCACAACGCAAAGAAGGGGAATTACGTTTGGTGCCGGAGTTCGTACACTCCCGCCCGACTATGGATGCCCCGGAATTAATCCGCAAAAAGCGCGACGGCCTGGAACTGACCAAGGCGGAGGTATTCAACTTTGTCGATCGCTTCACACGCGGCGAGATGCCCGAATATCAAGCATCCGCGCTCCTGATGGCAATTTTCCTTCGCGGGATGAACAGCCGGGAGACGGCCGACCTGACGGAGGCGATGCTGCGGTCGGGCCGGGTGCTCGATTTTTCCGCCTTGCCGCAGGCGAAGGTTGACAAGCATTCCACCGGCGGCGTGGGTGACAAAACCTCGTTGGTCATCGCTCCGGCAGCAGCCGCGGCGGGAGTGCTGGTCCCCATGATCTCGGGGCGAGGTTTGGGGCACACGGGCGGCACGCTGGACAAACTTGAGGCGATACCCGGCTTCAGCCCGCGATTGTCGTTGCAGGATTTCCACCGCGTGCTCGGAAAGTGCGGCCTCGCTTTCGGCGCCGCGACGGAGGAATTCGCTCCCGCGGACCGCAAAATCTATGCGCTGCGCGATGTTACCGCAACGGTTGAGTCCATTCCGCTGATTACTGCCTCCATCATGAGCAAGAAATTGGCGGAGGGAATCGATGGCCTGGTGCTGGACGTCAAGACCGGGACAGGGGCGTTCATGCGAAAGATCGAGAGCGCCCGCGCGTTGGCCGCGAGCCTGGTGAGTACCGGCGCCGCGCACGGCAAGCGCGTTCACGCCTTGATTACCAACATGGCGCAGCCGCTGGGGAATGCGGTAGGCAACGCTTTGGAGGTGATCGAGTCGGTGGAAACGCTGAAAGGGAGGGGCCCCAGGGATTTGACAGAGCTTTGCCGCGAGCTGACCGCGCACATGCTGCTATTGGGAAAGGCGGCGAACTCCCTGGATGATGCGCGGGCGAAGTATGATTCCGCGATTGCCAGCGGGCGGGCATTCGAAAAGTTTTCGAGTGTGGTGGCGGAACAGGGTGGCAATGCGCGCGCGTTGGAAGACTACTCGCTTCTGCCTCAGGCACGGCATCTGGATGCCGTCGTAGCGCCCAAGGATGGATTTATTTCGGGCCTCGAAGCGCGAACGATGGGCGTGGCCTCAATGCTTTTGGGCGCGGGCCGTGAGCGTTCGGATGCATCCATCGATCCCGCAGTAGGTTTGGTTTTTGAGAAAAAGGTAGGAGAAACGGTTCAGGCCGGTGAGCGGGTTTGCGCGGTTTATTCCAACGACCAATCGCGCCTGCCGCAGGGGCTTGATATGATTCGCGCGGCGATCACCATTTCCCCGGATCCGGTTTCTCCAGCGCCTTTGGTCCTGGAGCGGGTGCTGGACGCGCGGGTTGCGTGACTAACATGTACAGACTGGTTCCAATACTCGGCATGCTGGTGATCCTTGCGACCGCCACACTGCTTTCGAAGAATCGCAAGGCCATTCCCTGGCGCACGGTAGGCATTGGATTAGGACTTCAGATCCTTGTAGCTTTGTTCGTGTTGCGAACCGGCCTGGGCTATCGGCTGATGACGGTTGTTTCGGCTGCCTTCGTGAAAATTCTGAATTGCTCTTTTGCAGGTTCGGAATTTGTTTTCGGTGAGTTGGGGAAAAACCAGGGAAGTTTCGGGTTTGTCTTCGCATTTCAAGCGCTGCCGATGATTATTTTTGTGGCTTCCTTGTTTTCCATTCTGTATTACCTGCGCATTATTCCCTTGCTGGTGGTCGTGACGGGCAAGGCGATGATGAAACTACTCGGCACCAGCGGGGCTGAATCCCTGGAAGTGGCCGCCAGCATTCTGATGGGACAAACCGAAGCGCCGCTGGTGATCAGGCCTTATATTCAGGACCTGACAGAGTCGGAGATGATGACCATCATGACGGCCGGGATGGCGCACATCGCAGGTTCGGTGTTCGGAGCTTATGTTCTGTTCGGGGCGGAACCGCGCCACCTGCTGACCGCCGTCGTCATGACCGCTCCGGGGACAATTGTGCTGGCCAAATTGCTCGTGCCCGAAACCGGGCATCCGAAGACCTCGGGTGACGTCCATCTCAGCGAAGAAGGAAAACCCATCAATCTGCTTGACGCCGCGTCGCGGGGGGTTACCGACGGCCTGCAATTGGCGTTAAATGTCGCGGCCATGCTGGTGGCGTTTGTGGCGTTGATTTATCTGATCAATCTGGGCTTGGGCCTCTTTCATACAACTTTTCAAGCGCTGCTCGGTTATCTCCTGGCGCCGGTGGCGTGGCTCCTGGGCGTTCCCTGGAAGGACGCCATGACCGTCGGCAACTTGATGGGGACTAAAGTGGTGGTGAACGAGTTTGTGGCGTTTTCCATGCTCGGCCCGCTTAAGGGCCACATCGCGGAGCGCTCATTTACCATTGCTACTTATGCCCTTTGCGGCTTCGCCAACTTCTCTTCGATTGGGATTCAGATCGGCGGAATTGGCGCCCTGGCTCCCTCGCGGATGCAGGACCTTGCCCGGCTGGGATTCCGGGCGCTACTGGCCGGCACATTGGCGAATTATATGGCGGCGGCGATTGCCGGTCTGCTCCTGACGTGAAGCTAAGACGAATGGCGAAAACTATCAGGCATGTGGCTCGTCGCTCATCAACAGATACAAGCCGCAGACAGCACGGCTACGAGGAGGCCGAGCGGGCTGCGGCCTACATCGCTTCGCAGGGTTTCACTCCGCGTGTTGCCGTCACTCTCGGGTCCGGATTGGATGAGGTTGTAGGCAGATTGAACGCGCAGTTGCGGATTCCCTACAAATTAATTCCACACTTTCCCGGCACCACCGTTCAGGGCCACGGCGGCACTTTGCATCTGGGACTGTGGAAAAAAGTTCCAGTGGCAATCTTGGAAGGGCGCGTGCATTGTTATGAAGGCCATGCGCCTGCCAGCGTGGTCTTTCCAGTTCGCGTCCTGGCGCTGGCCGGCGTTCAGACTTTCATTTTCACCTGCGCCGCGGGCGGAATCGCCTCGAAATCAACGCCCGGTGGGTTTATGATCTTCGCGGATCACCTGCACCTGCAAGGGGTGAATCCTCTGGTGGGGGTTCACGACCCGCGCTGGGGCGCGCAATTCGTCGATTTGACGCAGGCCTACGATCCCTACTTGCGCCGCATCACGCGGAAAGCTGCGCGCAAGTTTCGCATTCCCTGCATTGAAGGAGTTTATGCCTCGTTGCTCGGGCCGACGTACGAAACGCCGGCGGAAATTCGCGCCTTGAAGGGCATGGGCGCGGATGCAGTGGGAATGTCCACGGTTCCCGAGGTGATGGCGGCCCGGCAATTGAAGCGGCGTGTCCTTGCCGTCGCCACGATTGCCAATCGCGCCGCGGGGTTGGCGGGCAAGCCCTTGTCCCATGAAGAAGTGCTGGTGGCGGGACGCAAAGCTTCGCGCCACCTGGCGGACCTGCTGGACGAGGTTCTGCCTCAGTTGGGTGAAGGGGAGTGAACCGAAATGAACCCTGAAGAACTAATCTCGAGCGCGGTGAAAGTGCGGGAAAATGCCTGCGCCGCTTACTCACACTATAGAGTTGGGGCGGCATTGCTGGCCGCGAGCGGCAAGGTCTACACCGGCTGCAACGTTGAGAATTCAACCTATGGGCTCACCGTATGCGCGGAGCGCGTCGCCCTGTGGAAAGCCCTCTCGGAAGGGGAAAAATCGTTTACAAAGATCGCCTTGGTGACTGCCAGCGAGCCTCCAGCCTCACCATGCGGAGCCTGCCGGCAGCTCTTATGGGAATTCTGCGGCGATATTGAAATTACTCTCGCCAACCTGAAGGCCTTTCGAAAGACCCTGCGGCTGTCGGAAATTTTTCCCCGTCCCTTTGACAAGACCGCTCTTGACTGAAAATTTCAAAACAGAGTGACGAAGGGTTTGGGTAGCGTCACGCCCGCCCCACGAAATCCAGTCGTCACTAAATTTAGCGCACTGGGTCAGTTTGAACTCCGTAGGGGCAGGGCACCCGCAAGGGGTGCTCCTACGCGGAAATTTCAAACTGACCCACCACCAAATTTCGGAATTTTCATGAGTAGGTTCGCTACTTCACAAATGTAACAGCGCCTTCCGATGCCGATGAAACCAGCGCGGCATATTTCGCAAACACGCCGCGCTTGTAACGCGGCTCGGGTGCTTTCCACGCGGCCATGCGCGACTTGATCTCGGCGTCGGGAACTTCCATTTCCAGCTTTCGCTTTTCCACGTCGAAGACCACCGTGTCGCCGTTCCTGAGGGCGGCAATCGGTCCGCCGCGCGCAGCTTCCGGCGCAACGTGGCCCACCATCAAGCCGTGGGTGGCGCCGCTGAAGCGCCCGTCAGTGAGCAGAGCCACTGAGTCTCCCAAACCTGCGCCCACCAGCGCCCCGGTAACGTCCAGCATCTCGCGCATGCCGGGGCCCCCGCGCGGGCCCTCGTAACGAATCACCACCACGTCCCCAGCCTTGATGCTGCCGCTGGTGGTAGCGCGCATGGCGTCCTCTTCGCAATCGAAAACGCGGGCGGGGCCGCGGTGTTTCAGGTGCTCCAGACCCGCCACTTTCAGCACGCAGCCCTCCGGCGCGAGGTTTCCTTTCAGGATTACGAGGCCGCCGGTTTTCCGGATGGGGTCGGAGGCCGGGCGCACTACCACCTGTCCAGGAGTTTCCTTAACGCGCGCGGTTTCCTCCGCAATGGTCTTGCCCGAAACCGTCTTCTGCGAACCATCGATGAGGCCGGCATCAAGCAGTTTCTTGGCGATAAGCGGAATCCCGCCGGCCCGATGTACATCCACAGCCATGTAGCGTCCCGCCGGTTTCAAGTCTGCAATAATCGGCGTGCGGGAGCTGATGACGTCGAAATCTTCAATCGCCAGGGAAATGCCGGCCTCGCGCGCCATGGCCAGCAGATGCAGGACGGCGTTGGTTGAACCGCCTGTGGCCACTACGCTGGCGATGGCATTTTCAAATGAGTTACGCGTTAGGAAATTGAGGGGAGTCTGGCCGCGCTTCAGAAGGTCCATCACCAACTGGCCGCATTGATAGGCGGCTTCGTCCTTCTTGGGGTCGATGGCGGGGATGCTGTTCATGCCCATGGGAGAGAGGCCGATGAATTCCATTACCGTGGACATGGTGTTAGCCGTGAATTGCCCGCCACACGCGCCCGCGCCCGGGCATGCGTGGTCTTCGAGGTCCTTGAGCTCCGCATCGGTCATCAGCCCGGCGGCGTTGGCGCCGATGGCTTCGTAGACATCCCCGATGGTGACGTCACGATTCTGGAATCGACCAGCGGCGATCGGCCCGCCGTAGAGCAGCAGGCTCGGAATATTCAGCCGGATCAGCGCCATGGCGCCGCCGGGGATGGTCTTGTCGCAGCCCACCAGAGCAATCATGGCGTCAAACATCTGGCCGCGTCCCACCAGTTCGATGGAGTCCGCCACCACCTCGCGGCTGATCAAGGACGCCTTCATGCCCTCCGTGCCCATTGTTTCTCCATCGGAAATGGCGATGGTATTGAGCTCCATGGGCGTGCCGCCCGCCGCGCGCACTCCCGCTTTAACCTTTTCCGCCAGTTGCCGCAGGTGAAAGTTGCAGGGCATGGTCTCAATCCAGGTGTTGGCAATGCCCACGAGCGGCTTTGCCAAGTCGGCGTCTGTGAACCCAATGGCCTTGAACATGGAACGGGCACCCGCGCGGTCGCGGCCCTCGGTGATAATGTGACTGCGGTGCTTAAGGTTATTTGCCATGATGGTCTCCCCTTGGTAGATAAATGAACCAGCGGTCAAACGTGTCATATTCTCAGATTTGGGGAATTGGAGCAAGTGAACGCGACGATAGGACGCCGTAACCTTCCTCATTCCCGTCGCAGCAAGCACCGATAAGGATAAAGCGATCTCAGGAACCGCTGAGCTTGGTTGTCCGAAAAAACCGGGTCGAGTAGCAAGTGAAATTCTTTTGCACCTCATAATTGGTTTGTGGCATGATGTACGCAGATTGGACCACAAATGACCTAGCCACTACCCGCCCCCTGAAGGGGGTCGTTGCTTACAAGACCGGGAGAGCCGGGGCATGGGCCTACCTTAAATACACCTCGGCTCCTCCCGAGTTTAGAACCAAGCGAAGACAAGTTAGGTGGGAGGTAATAGCCGAGTTTGCCCCTTGGGCAAACCTTGCGATTCACCGCATCAGCCGGTTAAGATAGCAGTCTCATGCAGGTGGCCAAAGTCGAGGCGTAATGACCCTGATCTGTGGGCATGCGACAATGGGTGCGCGAGGGGCGGCAGTATTGTCTGCGGGGGGCCGCTGTGTTATATACAATGAACGTTGGGGATCGCCAATAGAAAAGAACACATAGAAGAGGCGAGGCACTTCGGTCGCCATTTTGAACTCTTAGAAGTCGTAAAGTTTCAAACTTTGGGGAAGGGGATCGTAGCGCGTGAGTTTTATTAACTTCGCTGCACGGGAAATCAACTGCAAAATCGTTTATTACGGCGCAGGTTTGGGTGGGAAGACCACCAACCTCCAATGGATTTTCGACCAGACGCTGGCGAAATCCGGCGGAAAAATGATTTCCCTCGCCACCGAAACCGACCGGACTTTGTTCTTCGATTTCCTCCCGCTCGACCTCGGCACTATTCGCGGGTTCAAAACACGGTTCCACCTTTACACAGTTCCCGGGCAGGTCTTTTACGACGCCAGCCGCAAACTGATTCTTCGCGGCGTGGACGGCGTCATATTTGTAGCGGACTCGCAGGAAGAAAGAATGGACGCAAACATTGAAGCACTGGAAAACCTGAACGAAAACCTGCGCGAACACAATTATGACTTCACGAAGATTCCCTACATTCTTCAGCTCAACAAGCGCGACTTGCCGAATGTCCTTCCGGTTGAGGACCTCAAGAAAGCTCTGATGAAGAAAAATGAGCCGGCGTTCGAAGCGGTCGCTTTCAAAGGCGTTGGAGTGTTTGAGACCCTGAAGGAATGCGGCCGGCTGGTGCTGGCAGAGCTCAAGAAGGGCTAGCTATTTTGGGCAATAACTCACTTGACTCATCCAATCAAGAGAGCCAAGATATTACCCAGAGGGATGAGGCGCATCCTCGCGGGGGTGCGCGATGAAAGATCCTCTGTGCCGGAATTATCGAATTATCAACACGGGAGAATCAATCGAAGAGGATGACCGCATGGAATTTCGACTTTTATACCAAGGAGAATTGTTGTCGGCAAG
>JASHSC010000359.1 GCA_030036915.1 Terriglobia bacterium | reverse complement strand
GCTCGTCTAAAAGCAGGACCTGCATATTGCTGATCGGTTTCCCGATTGAAGGCATGCTTCCTGAGAGTCCGCCTGCAGGCACGACGCCGGACGTGGTGACCACCGTACATTCCGTGGGGCCGTAATTGTTGATCAATTGGAAAGGCAAACCCTTGGGGGGATACTGGCGCAGCGCGTCAGCGCCCGTGAGCATCAACCGCAGCCGCGTGGCAGCGGGCCATTCGAGGCCGATCATCAGTTCCGCCAGCGGGGTGGGCACAAAGGTGATTGTAATTTCCTGAGTCACAAGCCAATCACGAAGGCCCTCGGCGTTGTTTCGGAGGGCTTCGCCCGGAATATGGAGGCTCGCGCCTGAGCAAAGATAGGGCCACAATTCCCACACCGAGGCGTCAAATCCCGGGCTCGATAGCAGGGTCGCACGGTCGGCGGAAGTTACGCGAAAAGCCTGCAAGTGCCAATGGACCAAATTGAGAAGCGCTTCATGGGAAATCTCCACCCCCTTCGGCTGGCCGGTAGAGCCGGAGGTGTAGATGATGTACGCAAGACCCTGCGCATCAGTCCTGGCGGGCGGTAGGGAAGCAGGGCAGTGGGAAATCGCCTCAGCTTCTTTCTGAAGGTCAACAACCTGGCATCGAGCGGATGCAACTTCCGGCGCGAGGTCACGTTGTGTAACCACCAAAGCGGCTCCGCTATCTTGCACAACAAATCTCAGCCGCTCGAGCGGCCATGCGGGATCAAGCGGAACGTAAGCCGCGCCGGTTTTTAGGACTGCCAGGGCGCCGACGGCAAGCGCCGGCGAACGCGGTAGACAAAGGATGATGGGTCGAGAACCATCCACGCCTCGCGAAAGCAGGTAACCTGCCAAACGGCTGGCCTGTAATTCCAGTGCGCCGTAAGTCAACTCCTCTCCTTCGGCAGAAATAGCTATGCTATCTGGTCTTGCCTGAGCTCTTGCTGTCACCAAGCCGGTGAGCCGTTCGCCCATTGTCTGTTCCATCCCTCTCCTGGCCCTCTCCTGGCAGCACCCGCCACCATGCCGCAATGCCGGATGTACACTTCCGCGCACCAGCCTCTTCAGCGAGCAACGGGCGCCTCATCAAGCATAGAGCACGGTGAAAAATTCGCAATACAGTGAATCACGGATGGTCTGTAGGGTTTTGACAGGACACCGAGTGACTTTCTCGCGAGCTCGTTCATTCCGATCCTCAGATTATGGAAGAGGTGAGCAACCGAATCATGCCGAGACTGCCTCAAAGTATAAACGGCTGCTCAGCGTTGTCGGATAGAACTGTGGGGGGAACCGAAATAATGAAGTCCTGGGCACCCCACTTCTTGGCATGAGACCAGCCGCCGGGATTGGAGTTTATGGTTGCAGCTTCGCAGGAAGGGAGATGCCGCATGCCGAGTATGGAAATAGCCGCAGCCATACCCGAAGATCGTCTCAGTCTTTATAATCTGAATGCCCCTGAAGTCCTGGCCAATCCCTATCCGCTCTACGCGCAGCTACGGAACGAAGACCCTGTACACTGGGACTCTCTTCTTCACACCTGGGTGGTGACGCGCTATGAGGATGTGGTCGCCGTGCTGCGCGAACTTTCGGCGGATCGCACTCCTACCCCTGAGCTGCTTGAATCCATCGGCCTCTCCGCACTGTCACCGATGGCCAGAGTGATGGCCAAGCAGGTGCTGTTTCTGGATCCCCCATCTCACACCAGGATTCGCAGCCTGGCGTCCGCTGCCTTCACGCCGCGTCGCGTCCAGGCGCTGCGCGAGCACATTCAGGAAATCGCCTCACGCCTGCTCGATAAAGCAGAGCCCAAAGGTTCCATGGACGTCATCGCGGACTTCGCTCTTCCGCTGCCGGCGATTGTGACAGCAGAAATGCTAGGCGTGCCCGCCAGCGACTATCCCCAACTCAAAAAATGGACTGAGGATTTTATGGAAATCCTCGCGAACTTCCAGCACAACCCCGAACGCGCCGCGCGCGCCGTCAGGAGCGTGCCGGAAATGGTGGATTACTTCCACACGGCCATCGCCAACCTGCGTGTTCGCCCGCGCGAAGGATTAGTCCATTCCCTGATGACGGCGGAGGTGGAAGGGGATCGGCTCACGGATGAGGAAGTGGTTGCCAACAGTATCATCGTGATGGTGGGCGGGCAGGAAACCACCACCACATTAATTGGAAATGGCCTGCTGACGCTTCTGCGGAGCCCCGGGCAACTCGGGCAATTGAAGTCGGACGCCGCGCTTATGCCTTCCGCAGTCGAAGAGTTGTTGCGCTACGAATCGCCGGTGCAGCAAACTGCCCGATTAGCCCCGCAAGACCTTGAGCTCCGAGGAAGGAAGATTCGAAAACGGCAAGCGGTGGTCGCAGTGCTCGCGGCGGCGAATCGTGATCCCGAAAGATTTCCCGATCCGGATCACCTTGACCTCGGCCGGCAAGATAACCGTCACGTGGCCTTCGGCTGGGCTGCGCACTTTTGCCTGGGCGCAGCCTTGGCGAGAGTTGAAGCACAAATTGCCTTTGAATTGCTTTTGCGGCGATTTCCCAACATGGCGCTCGACTCCATTCCACCCAAGTGGAGGTGCAATCTGGATCTGCGCGGTCTGGAATCGCTTCATGTAACCTTTTGATTAGAAAAAAACAGCATGCCCCCTGCTGAAGGAGAATCAAGGTGATTACAGTGGGAGCTCCGGAAAGGCGGACGGACGATTTAAGCCTTTTTCAATTGCTCAACCCGGAAGTCTTGGCGAACCCCTATCCACTTTATGATCGTCTGCGAACGGAGGATCCCGTTCATTGGGATCCTTATCTTCACACCTGGGTCGTGACGCGCTACAAGGACGTCCTTACTGTTTTGCACGACTATTCCGCCAACCGCTCGCCAACACCTGAGCAATTGGAGTCGATTGGCCTTGCGAATCTGTCACCCATTGCCAAAGTTCTCACCAAGCAGATGCTTTTTCTCGACCCGCCCGCTCACACGCGCATCCGCACCCTGGCGGCAGAGGCCTTTATGCCCGCGCGGGTGGAGGCCCTGCGCGCGCACATTCAGGAAATTGCCAATTTCCTGCTGGATAAAGTACAAGCTAGGGGCAAGATGGAGGTCATCGCCGACTTCGCCGTTCCTTTGCCGGCGATTGTAACCGCGGAAATGCTCGGAATGCCGGCCCGTGATTACGTTCAGCTTAAGGATTGGACCGAGGTTTTCGCCGAGGTCCTGGGAAATTTTCAACATAACCCCGGGCGCGCTTCGGAAGTGATCAAGAGCCTGGAAGAAATGACGGAGTATTTCCGCGCCGCCATCGCCGACCTTAAAGTTCACCCGCGAGAGGGCGTCGTCCACTCGTTGATGATGGCGGAAGTCAACGGGGACCGGTTCACGGAAGAGGAAGTCATTGCCAATACCATCATCATTATGGCCGGAGGCCAGGAAACTACCACCAATCTGATTGCCACAGGATTGCTCACACTTCTTCGCAACCCCGATCAATTGGCCCGGTTGAAATCCGATTCCAGCCTGCTGCCTTCCGCAGTAGAGGAATTACTGCGCTTTGAGCCGCCTGTGCTGCAAACGGCTCGCTTGGCTCCAGCGGATTCAGAACTGGGGGGCAAGATCATCGGTAAACGGCAGGCCGTTATTGCGGTGATGGCGGCCGCCAACCGCGACCCGGAGAGATTTCACGATCCCAATCGCCTTGACCTGGGCCGGCAGGATAACCGCCACCTGGCGTTTGGGTGGGCGGCGCACTTTTGTTTTGGCGCGGCCCTGGCGAGAATCGAAGGGCAAATCGCTTTTGAGACGATCCTGCGGCGGTTGCCCGGCTTAGTCATTGACCCGGGCCCGCTGACTTGGAGAAACAATCAGGGATTGCGCGGCCTGGAGGCATTGCCCCTCACCTTTCAGCCAGTATCGGCATTTTAAATTTCCAAGGGATGACGATCGCCGCAAGCTGGCTGGCGCGGATTCCCGCGATGGGAAGTCTGCGACCCCGGGGGATCCATCTTTCAATCTTACACCCAGAGCTTGAAATACATCTCTACGCCGGCCGTCGTTTGACCGCAACCCGGCAAATGCTGTGGACCGTTAGGATGTAAGTCCCCGCCTGCCCACAGCCGCATATTGCCCAATTCGTTTAGTCCCCGCTTGCAAATTGCCCGAAGAGGGAATATTCTGCGGCCACTTCCGCGCTGGAGGAGTGCAATGGGCAAACCCAAGGTGTTGGTGGCGATCAACAACGCGGCCTCAGTAGAGAGCCTGGTGACCCTGGCGTGCCAACTTACGCTGGGGATGGATGCCGACCTCACGGTTCTGCACGTGGTGGAGGTGCCCATGATCACGCCCCTCGATGCGAAAGAGGAATCGATTGACCAGCGGGGCAAAGAGCTGCTGGCTCAGGCGCAAAAGGTGGCGGCGAATTTCAGGCGCCCGCTGGCTACCGAGCTGATGCGTGCCCGAGAAGTAGGGGAAGCTATCGTGAGCATGGCCAAGGATTGCGGCGCGGACATCCTCATCATGGGGCACCACCGCCCGCATCACCATTCGCTGGGCGAAACATTGCGAGGCGGGACCGTTCAATACGTGGCCCACCACTCTCCCTGCCGCGTCATTGTGCAGATTCCCGCACCAGTCAAATCGTAGGGGCAACCCTCATGGTTGCCCGAGGACGGCCGCGACGGCCGCCCCTAAGGACCGCCATTTTCTCAGCACCGGATGCTCATGGCATGAATGCCCAATCGAAATCACCCCTCTCATGAGCGAATCCTCCGAAACTAAGTCCACCTCATCTGCCCTCCACGGTCCCAAGACCAGTCACATTCTTGCCGGACTGATTCTGGGCGCTGCGGCCGGAGTTATTGCCAATCTGGCATGGGGAAATTCGGGCACGCTCGCCAAATTGATCCATTACGTTACCGAGCCGGCGGGGCAAATGTGGCTGCGCGCCCTGATTATGGTGGTGATTCCGCTGATCTTCGCGCGCCTCAGCCTGGGCGTGGCGGGACTCGGCGACCTGCGCAAGCTCGGGCGCGTCGGTCTGAAAACGATGCTTTTCTTCCTGATGGTCACCTCGCTTGCCGCGGTGCTGGGCCTTGCCATGGTGAATCTGGTTCGGCCGGGGGTGGGCCTTCCGCCGGGGGTTCGCGGCCGCTTGCTTGCGAATTATCCTCAGGAATCGAGCCCGGAGCGCGCGGCTCCGCAAGGCGGCCAATTCGGAATTCAGACTCTCATTAACGTCGTGCCGAGGAATCCGCTGGGCGCTGCTGCACAGGGCGATATGCTCGCGGTCA
>JASHSC010000358.1 GCA_030036915.1 Terriglobia bacterium | reverse complement strand
AAGCCCAAGACGCTTGACTATTACCTCTTCGGCGCAAACATGCTGGCAAAGTCGGATTTGGCGGCATTGCGCCTTGACGAAATCACCGGTCAACACGCGGGCCAATTCGCGGCCCGCCATTCTGACCTTTCGGCCTCAACGGTCAACTGCGGACTTCGTACCCTACGACGGGCATTGTCCCTCGCCGTACAGTGGGGCAAGCTCGAACGGATGCCAAAGATTAGTTTGGCGAAGGGAGAAAGGCAACGCGAGCGCGTCTTGACGGATGGCGAAGCGACACGATACCTCGCGGCTTGCTCTCAACCTTGGAAAGATGCCGCGACGCTCATACTCGGAACAGGCTTGCGCCCTGGCGAAGTTTTCAAGATACGCTGGGAGCACGTCCTATTGAACGGCCACGGCGGATTGATTCAAGTCGCCGAAGGAAAGAGCAAAGCAGCCCGTCGTGTCCTACCGATGGTTCCGGCGGTGTACGACATGATGAAGGCTCGCCACACGGCACAGAATGGCCCGTCTGAGGGGTGGGTGTTCCCCACGGGCGCAATCGACGGACACCTTGAGCAAGGGACTGCCAAGACACAACACGGAAGGGCGCTGGCGATTCTGGCAAAGGCGCACGCGGACAAACCGAAGGAATGCCCGAGAGTTGAACCTTTCGAGCCGTACTGCCTTCGCCACACGGCCCTAACAAACCTTGCGGCGGCTGGATGCGACGCCTTCACGCTTGCCCGAATCGCGGGCCATTCCTCAATTCAGATCACCATGCGGTATTGCCACCCCCAAGCGGACGCCATCGAACGGGCCTTCTCCCAAATGACCAATCGCCAAGAAGTGGTCACAGACGGTGGTCAGCAAGAAAATGCCCTACCAGATGGTAGGTTAAGTATGCCTGTAACTGTCACCAAATGAAGGGTTTTGGTGAGCCGTGAGGGAATCGAACCCCCAACCTACTGATTAAGAGTCAGTTGCTCTGCCAATTGAGCTAACGGCCCGGCTAATTCGGAATCGCCGATGATTCTAGCACAGATACAGGGTTGCCGTCTTCGCTTGCTCGATTACTATGGCGCAAACTCCATCGGGTCGTCAGACCACAGAAATTGCGAGTGAAGTTGTCACGAAATCCCCGCCCTCGTCGTTTCATATCGACTGATGCTATTCTACTTGTGCGCGCCGTACGCAGTAGGGGGCGCGGAAGCAAAAATCGGAGGTGCGGAATGGAACTTCTGAATCTCGATTTCACGCGCATTGGTCATGACACCTTCAAAATCAAGGGCTCCAATACCATCTACACAGATCCTTTTAAGGTGACGGGCCGTGATGAGGCGGACATCGTTCTGCTCAGTCATGAGCACTTCGACCACCTCAGTCTTGAGGATCTGAACAAGGTCATTTTTCCGGGCACGACAATTGTGGCCAGCCCGCTTTGCAAGGACGGGTTGAAGGGCTTGCAGGTGAAACAGACTCGATTCCTGGATCCAGGCGGAAAAGTTACAGTCGGTAAAGTTGAAATCGAAGCAGTACCTGCCTACAACGTGAACAAGTTCCGGGAGCCGGGGCACGCTTTCCACCCCAAGGGCGGAAAGGGACTGGGATTCATCTTTACGATGGACGGCACACGCGTTTACTACGCGGGTGACACGGACTTCATTCCTGAGATGGACAAAATCGCATGCGACATCGCGCTGCTGCCGGTTTCAGGAACTTATGTCATGACGGTGGAAGAGGCAGTGGAAGCGGCATTGGCCATTCATCCCCGAATCGCCGTGCCCATGCACTACGGTGCCATTGTGGGAACTGAAGCCGACGCCACGAGGTTCAAAAGTTTGGTGAAGCACTGCCAGGTTGAAATCATTTAGTCGTCTGGCGATATGGTCCTTTTGCCATCTGAAATTCTGCGTCACCATTGCGGGAGATTTTCCGCGCCGCGACGCTGGGCGAACGAAATCGCCTGATCTCCAACTCGAGTTTCATCAAATCACTAAATGACAAAATGGCCGAATGACCCAATGGCCAAATAACCAAATCAATTAACGTGCGCTGGCCCATGCCAGCCCGTCAGCGCTCTTTCCGGCGTCAATCAATTTATCCACATTCCATGTTTTAAGGTTAATTTCCGCCACCTGCTTGCTGGAATCGCAGGAAACGTAAGCCACCTGATCGTCGGGCCGCACCAGGATTTCCTGCGGCGCTTTGGGAACAGTGATGGAGCGCACGACGCGCATGGACTTCAAATCCACAACTGCAACTTTGCCGACGGGCGGCTCGGTAACCAGCAGCCATTTGCCGTCGCGCGTCGGCGCCGTGCCGTAGGCGAGGCCATCGAGCGGAATCCAACTGGTCACCTGATTTTTGGAGGTGTCGATGACGGCGAGCTGTGGCTTCGTCTGGTCAGCGGTAAAGACCCAGCGGTCGTCCACGGAAAGGGCAATGCGTTGGGTAACGCGCGAGACGGGAATCACCGCGATGGTTTTGCGCGCCTCAAGGTCGAGCACGCTCACGGTTCCCGGCCCGACGTTCGCCGTGTAGCCGCGCTTCCCATCGCGAGTGATGGCGAGCATGTGGGATTCCGCCTGCCCCGTAGGCACCGTTCCCAGAATGCGCAGCGTCTTGGGGTCGATGATGGTGACGGAATCGCTGAGTTCCGTGGTGATATAGAGCAGGCCATTCTCAGGGCCGAAGACCGCGCAGTGGGGGCGCAGCGGTTTGCCCAGTTCGAGCGTGTCGATCAGTTTGCGCGTGGCAAGGTCAATGACGGCCACCGTAGCGCCATCCGTCCCCGGCTTGCCCACGCCGGAGTTGCCGTAGATGGGAACGAAGGCCCTCCGCCCGTCGGGTGATGCTGCGACTTCGTGTCCCGTGAAACCGCCTTCATCCACTGTGGCTACTTCCTTTCCTTCCACCGGGTCGATGATGCCGAGCGTATGGTCGCCTTTGTTAGCAATGAGCAGCCAACCGTGGGATGTGGTAGGCGGATTCGGCGCCGCCGCCAACAGCGTCACCATGCTGATTGCCCCCGCGGCAAGTAGAAGTCGAATAGTCCAGCTTTCCATGTGTCCCTCCAATCGTGCGCGTCATTCTATTCCGCAGGAAGGTTAACTTCAAGACACAGCACGAGCCTTATCATCACTCTCTGAATGACAGGATCGCGTGGCGCACAGGTTGCATTTAATCAGGAATGAAGCGTCGCAAGTAGTCCATGCCCTCCCTGGCCCAGGCGTGCTCGAGGGCGAGCGTCTCCTCCAGGGTCGCCTGCGCCGGCGTCCAGGATTCGAGCATCACCGATGGCTGAATGCGTAGCGCGGTAAACGATTCCACGATCCACGGAACATTCAGCCGGCCCTTTCCCACCGGGCAGCCCCGAACTGAAAACCCCATTCCGTGCGCGGCTTCTTGAACTACAAAGTCCTTAATGTGCAGACTCAAGGTGCGATGCCCCAATACCCGCACGGACATTTGCCACCCCTGGGGAAGGGCCAGCGGATTGGCCGTGTCGAGCGCTGCCCCCAGCCACGGGCTGCGAATCGACTCCAGGGTTTCGTTCAATTCAGCCGCGGGGATTTGACTGTTATCAATTGCCAGCCCCATTTTTTCTCCCTCCAGATCCTGGGCGATCGTGCGCAGATAATTTGAAAGCTCCGCTCGTGTGGGGATGCGACCATCGGCGAGTTCAGGGGTTGTTTTCAGAAGAATGGCGCCGGTTTTCTTGGCAAATTTTATTTGCTCCCTTAGGCGCGCGGGGTCGATTCCGGTGGTCGCAATCTCCAGGTCAATTTTCCAGCTTTTCGCCTGTTTTACGAGGTCGCGCAAGTCTCTTTCCGCGAGCCGGTGGAGAGGCAGGTTCGGCCCGAATTGCACAAGTCCTACGCCGAGGTCGCGAGCTCTCTCAAGCAGTTGAATCGGTGTGAGCGGGCTGCTGGGCGGAGCGTCCGGAAGGCCGATGGCCCAAGGAAAGGTGTAAGAGCTAATGCCGAGCTTCATTCTTGTGCCTCGATTTGCCGTGGAGCCCCAAGAATCAAAATGGTTACACAACTTTAACATAATGATCTGTTACTGAGTAACTAATCCGTTTCTCCAAATCGAATAATTCGGGCACTGAATCAACGATGACGATTCCTCCTTTACCCGATTTTTCGAGATCCTCCCGCGGACGAAAGATTCGCGCTTGTTTCGCGGGCCCGTAAATTGTTTAATCTCGATATCTTGTCCGTAGCCTGGGGAGTTCCGGGCAGGACCAGCAAAGGAGACTTCCATGCCAATTCCGGTGACGACCACATTCACGCTTGAAGGATATCGAATTCGCGAATATAAGGGCCTGGTGCGCGGGATCACCGTGCGTTCGCCCACAATTATTCAGGGAATTCTGGGCGGCCTCAAGAATATCATTGGTGGAAAAATTGGCGCGTACACGGAAATGTGCGAGCAGGCGCGCCAGCAAGCCTACGAGGCACTCATCCAGCACGCCGCCGAAATGGGAGCAAATGCCGTGCTAGGCTTCCGCTATGATGCCTCGGAAGTGGGCAGCAGGGACTCCGCGACGGAGGTGTTATGCTACGGCACGGCCGTGGTGGTGGAGCGCGCGTAGCACGGACTGCCCAAACGCGGCGCTACGGAAAGTTCCTTCGCGACGCGCGAAGTCACAGCGAGCATCCTAATGGACCGTTATGCATCTCTTTCGCCCGGTGATCCCGTTCCGCCTTCGCCGCCCACAGATCTCCAGAGAGTTTTCATCGGCAAGGAAGGGCTGCGCGCCGGGTGGGGCCTGCTCATCTTCGTCGTTTTGTTTGTGGCGTCAATCGCCTGTGTGAGCGTCATCCTGCACGCGGTCCATCCCGCCGGGGCCGAGTCAAAGCCAGTTTCGGAGATCCCGGCGGCACCGTGGATGCTCTTCCATTATGCGGCCAACTGCCTCATCCTGCCTCTGATTACGTGGGTCATGTCGAAAATCGAGCGACGTCCGAACTCTGTTTATGGCCTCGGCGACACTGGCAAGGTTCGGCGGTTTTTGGCAGGACTGGTCTGGGGGATAGCCTGCCTTTCTCTCCTCATCCTGATCCTTTTCAAATCCGGATTCCTGGTTTTCGAAGGTCGCGCACTTTTTGGTGCGGCCATGCTGCGGTACGGTGCGTACTGGTTTCTCAACTTCCTTATGGTCGGACTGTTTGAGGAGTATTCTTCTCGCGGCTACGTCCTCTACACCCTCGCCCGCGGCTTGACCGTCCTGTATCGACGAGCTTTCCCGCCCAGGAACAGCGCAACCTTGGGATTCTGGAGCGCGGCGGTTGTGATTTCCTTGCTCTTTGGACTCGTTCACAGTGGAAATACCGGCGAGTCCCCCCTTGGATTGCTTGCTGCCAGCCTGGTTTCAATGGTTTTCTGCCTCAGTCTCTGGCGCACGGGGTCGCTCTGGTGGGCCATTGGTTTTCATGGGGCGTGGGACTGGTCCCAATCGTTCCTCTACGGCGTTGCCGATAGCGGTGTGACTGCTCAACACCGCCTCCTTGCTACTCACCCCGTGGGCAATCCCATCCTGAGCGGAGGGGCCACGGGTCCGGAAGGGAGCATTTTTGTCCTCGCCATCCTCGCCCTGATCTTCATCATCATTATGCTCACCCTGCGGCGCAATCCAGTGACTCCCGCCCCGGAGAATTCTCCCACGTCATGAGAATCTCTTCACCCAATCGATTCATCGCAAGCCCCGGCCTCGAGATTTTCTTTTGACAAATCAGTCTTACAGGAAATATAATCCGCTGCTCTCGGGGGCGTGTCTTTTGAGCGAATTCGAGGGCGGTGACCTGGAAGTCTTCGGATCTCTTTCATGCCTGTGGAAAACGTCCACGGCATAAACTTCCTGTACGACTCTCCCGGGGAAGTCAAGACTCCGCAGCAAGATGTCCCGCGCAAGGTTCGCCGCGGCGGTAAAGTTTCCCCAAGGGCGTCAGAGTAATTCCTTCGATGGCGCAGATCTTCCACCGCAGCACAAATACGATTTCGAAGGTGACGATCTATGGCGCGGTCTTCATCATAACGGGCCTGGGGTATCTCATCTTCGCGGTGAACCAGTCCGCGTACTACACCGACGTCAATGTAGCTCGGCAGCAACCCGTTCCTTTCAGCCACAAACATCACGTCACGGATGACGGCATCGACTGCCGTTACTGCCACACGACCGTGGAGAAGTCCTCATTCGCGGGAGTCCCTACGACGCATATCTGTATGAGTTGCCACTCCAAATTGTGGCTGAACGCCTCTATGCTGGAGCCGGTACGCGCCAGCTACGCCACGGACCGGTCGCTCGAATGGACGCGCGTCAATGCACTCCCGGATTTTGTCTACTTCAATCACAGCATTCATGTGAACAAGGGAATTGGCTGCACGACCTGTCACGGCCCCATTGGTGAGATGCCCCTGACGTACCGCGCCAATACGCTCTACATGCGCTGGTGTATTGATTGCCACAAGCACCCGGAGCGTTACGTGCGGCGCCGCGAAGATGTTTTCAAGGCGGACTATGTGCCTCCGTCCGACCAACTTGCGTTAGGCCGGCAACTGGTGAAGGAATACAAAATTAAGGAACCACGAATCATTACGGATTGCTATACGTGCCATAGGTAGAGCGTTAGCCCGGAATTGCCGCCCTAAAGGGCGGCACTACAAATTTACAATGAACACTCGACCAAAATCTGGCAAGACCCTCGACCTCGTGCAGATCCAGACGAAGCTTGACCGCTCGCCCCAGAAGCGCGTGTGGCGGGGCCTGGAAGAACTGGCCGGAACGCCCGAATATCGCGACTTCCTGGAGTGCGAATTCCCGCATGACCCGCGCGCTGAGGCGGAAGGCGTCAACCGCCGTGACGCCCTGAAGCTGATGGGTGCCTCGGCGGCCCTGGCCGGGCTGACGGCTTGCACGAAGCTTCCTACAGAAAAGATTGTTCCCTACGCACAGCAGCAGCCGGAGGATTTTGTCCCGGGCAATCCTCTCTTTTATGCGACGGCCATGCCACTGGCCGGGTTTGCTTCCGGCCTGTTGGTGGAAAGCCACATGGGGCGACCAACGAAAGTGGAAGGGAATCCCAGCCATCCCGCCAGCCTGGGAGCCGCGAACATCTTCGCGCAAGCTTCAGTGTTGAACCTTTACGACCCCGATCGCGCCCAAGTGGTGGTTTATCGTGGCCGCATCGGGGACTGGAGCACATTCCTCACCTCGATGGACCAACTGACCACCGAAATGCTTACGCGAAAAGGAGAAGGATTCCGAATTCTCACGGGAACGGTAACTTCGCCCTGCCTGGCGGATCAGCTCCGCTCATTGCTTGCGTTCTACCCGCAGGCGAAGTGGCTTCAATATGAATCCGCCGGTCGTGACATGGTTCGCGAAGGCGCCAAGCTGGCCTTTGGTGAGTACGTCAATGCCGTTTACCACTTTGACCGGGCTGAGGTCATCGTCGCCCTGGATGCGGATTTTCTTTCTGTAGGGCCGGGAGCGGTCCGATACGCGTACGATTTTGCAGACAAACGTCGCGTCACCGGCCCCGAGTCCAATATGAACCGCCTCTACGCGGTGGAAAGCACGCCAACCATTACGGGGGCAATGGCGGATCACCGCCTGCCGCTCCGCGCCGGCGAGGTGGAAGCCTTTGCTCGCGCCTTGGCGGAAGGGTTGGGGGTGAAGAGCGCTAGCGGCGGGGGCGCTGCGCCCACCGGCGTGCCGGCCGGCTGGCTCGCCGCACTCGTTGGCGATCTTAATAAACATCGCGGCGCTTGTCTGGTGATTGCCGGAGAGCACCAACCGTCCATTGTCCATGCCTTGGCTCACGCAATAAACGACGCGCTCGGAAACGCGGGGCAGACCGTACATTACACGGAACCTGTGGAAGCCAACCCCGTAAACGAACTGTCATCTCTCCAGGAACTGGTGGCCGATATGCAGGGAGGGCACGTTGACACCCTGCTCATGCTCGGGGTGAATCCGGTTTACACCGCGCCCGCGGATTTGCATTTTCGCCAGCATCTGCTGAAAGTAAGAACGCGAATTCACCTGAGTCAATATGAGGATGAGACGGCCGAACTCTGCCATTGGCATCTTCCGGAGGCGCACTTCCTGGAAACCTGGGGTGACGTGCGGGCTTACGATGGAACCACCAGTATCATACAGCCTCTCATTTCACCCTTATACGATGGCAAGTCGGCACACGAAATTCTGGCCGTCGTGGGACGACAGCCCGGCGCAACCGCACATGAAATAGTGAAGCAATATTGGCAGCGGCAGAACTCCGGGGGGGATTTCGACCTTTTCTGGCAAACCTCGCTCAATAACGGAGTGGTTGCGAATTCTACCTTGGCGCCGAAGCCCGTTAAATTGAGCGCGGGGCTCACCGGGGAAGCGGCAAAAGCGAATTCTCTGAGTGCCGGGGCGGTGGAAATCGTTCTTCGCCCGGATCCCTCCATCGGCGATGGCAGTTTTACCAACAATAGCTGGTTGCAGGAACTGCCCAAGCCCCTCACGAAGCTGACGTGGGACAATGCCGCGTTGGTGAGCCCGGCGACTTC
>JASHSC010000035.1 GCA_030036915.1 Terriglobia bacterium | reverse complement strand
GCCGGCGACGTGGCCTTCAGCGATTTGGGAGAGCTACCGGACTCCCGCACGATTCTTCACCAGCGCACTCAAAGCGCCTTGCTGGACGAGCGCTATGCACGCTCCAGCTCCCTGAACGAGGTGCGTTTCTCGGCAAGCCGCATCGCCCAGGGTGTGGGATCTTTCAATCTCCCCTCGAACCTCTTCAACGCCGTGCCTTCTGCGACCATTGGGGATAGCTTCGGCTATTTCGGCGCATATCAAGGCAATTTCCCATCCGCCGGAGAGCAGTTTACCCTCGGTCCCGATACCAGCGCTGCCGTCACCCACAGCAACATCTTTGAGGTCCAGGAAAACCTATCCGTTACGCGCAACCGTCACTTTGTGAAAATGGGCGTGGATTTCGTCCACACGCAAAGTAACATCATCGACGTCCCCTCTGACCTGGGGCATTATTTCTTCGGAAGAGGCCCGGGCATTCCGGGCGGCTTCCAGGCTTTTGTCGACGCGCCTAACACGGGTTGTCCCACTGCCACAAATGCCGCAGCGATTTGTCCCACCAATGCTGTGGCCGTATTGCAAACCTTGCCTGACGTTATGACCAACGGCCAGGGCGTCATCACCGGACAGGGGCCGGAGGAATTGCCCTTGCGCGAGAGCGATGAGGCGGTTTTCATCCAGGACGATTTTCGCTTCCGTCCCAATTTAACCCTCAGCCTGGGGCTTCGCTATGAGCGCTTCGGCCAACCCATTGACGGAATCCTGAAACTGAACCCGAGTGCCAGTCCCATCATTCCCACCAGCGCAGGCGACTTTGGCCCTCGCTTCGGGATCGCATGGTCGCCGGGTGCCAGCCGCAGAATGGTCTTCCGCGGTGGCTACGCTTTAATGTACAACCAGATGCCGCTCAACATTCCTCTCTTGATGTGGCAGAGTGCGCCCATTTCACCGGAAATTGCTACCATTACACCTGCCGGTGCTGCGGACTTCCTCACCGAGACTCCCGCTAATACTCCCAACCTCGAGTTGCCGGTGACGGGTAATTACCCCAATACTCCGCTCACCTGGCAGAACGTTGCCAACACCGTGGTATCCCGATGCAGCGACACCCTTCCCAGCCAGACCACTAACTTTGTGTCACCGTTCACACTCCAAACAACCAACTCATACGTCCCCCCAGGGGGGACTACGGCTGTGCAAGGAACCACGCCGTTGGCGAACTGCTCCACGCAGAATACGGTTTCGCCCAATCTGACGACACCCTACATCCAAACCTGGTCGGCGGGAATGCAGCTTGAGCTTTCTCGCAATATGATGTTCGAAGTAAATTATGTGGGGACAAAAGGGACGAAGCTCTATGAGCGCGTTGACCTGAACCCCTTCCAAGGGTGGAATCAATCTTGTTTAACAAGCTTCGGCGGCGAACCCCAGTGCCTGAATGAACGCAACAATCCCGGTCGCGGCGATATCACGGCGGTCACCAACGCCGGCCTGTCCACCTATAACGGCTTGCAGGCTACGTTGAACACCCGCACTTTGAATCTCCGAGGTAATGCTTTGACCTTCACCACGGCATACACCTGGAGCCATATGATCGACACAGATAGCGAGATATTCGGTCCAGGCGTCCGCGTTTTCCAATACAGTAACATCCTCGATTCTTTGGAATTGGCAGGGCAAGGAATTTCCACGATTGAGGCAATTACTCCTTTCCCACAGGTTTCGCCATATGCGAATGCTCCCAACGCCGCCCTCTCGGAGCGGGGGAACTCTTCTTATGACCGGCGCCAGCGCCTGGTCTTTAGCGAAATCTGGGGCTTGCCCAACCCCACCAGTTCGCGTGCCGCGAAGGCCTTTGGCGGCGGCTGGTATTTGAACGGCATCGGGACGTTGCAGAGCGGCCAGCCCTTCAGCCCTCTGAACGGTATTCCGCTTGGGGCTTGCGCGGATGCTCAGGGCGAAGGTTACCTCACCAACACGCGGCCCGAGATTGGCAGCATGCAAGCGCCGGCAAGCACAATCGCCTTGATTGCCAATGGCTGCTTTTCCCCCACGGGAACTTACACGTATAACCTCTATACGGCCGGCTCATCCACTCCTCAATCGGTGAGTCTAAGCCAGGCACTATCGGAAGCCCGTTTCGTGCAGGTTCCCCTCGGCACGAACACGGGAGGAAACGCCGGACGCAACATCTTGACAGGTCCGGGGATCATGGATTTTGATTTCGCCATCTACAAGCAATTCAATTGGGGTGAGACGAAATCGCTGGAATTTCGCTGGGAAGTCTACGACGTGTTCAATACCCCCATTTACGGCTACCTGCTGGGGAACGCATTCTCCTCCAACGCGCAGCCCACGCCTGGGTACGCGTTTTCGCCTAGCGCCACCGCGGCGGGAGTTACAGGTGTCATACCCGAAAACGCCATCGACGCCAAGACCACCTCCGGCGTTTACGATTTTCTCAGCAAAGGCAACATGAACACGGGGAACCGCACGATGCAGTTCGGAATTCACTTCTCCTTCTAGAATTTCGAATGGTCTCCAACACTCTCCTATCTTCACATCTGCCATTGAAGAGGGAGGGAGTCTTTTCCGCGACCGTGTCAAAGCACCCCGGCATCAGCATCTCTGAATTTCAATCAGCCCAAATTTCGGCTTGAAATAAATCGCCAGCCAAATCAAAAATCCTTGTCTTTACCCTGATCGCCCGGTGAACGATCCCCGGACGCTCGGGCGGCGGTGGGTGGGAGTGGACAGCACCCCGAATCTTCATCATATCGTGAGCCTCTAAACTTGGGATTGAGGCTTAGATTGGAGATTAACCAACGGCGCCGGAAGGATACAGGGTTCGGAAATAAGCCCAGGCGCTGATTCACCTTTCTGCTCCCCTGTAGTTCCCCCGACACTTCCTCACATCGTTTATCGACGCATTGTGGCCCTGTGGTGAGGAATTTCTTCCAGGGTCTTGTAGAGCCGAATAGCGTTCGGCCCGCCGCAGCGCTACCAGGCCCTGGAGTTTCCACATGACGTAGAGACTTGACGGTCCGGCAACGGAGGTAGTCTATTTAAATGGAATGGCAGGGGGAAAAGCGCCGCGCCGAATCCGCGCTAGTCATCATCCTCCGGCAGAGCCGTGGGATCTCCAAACGCATTAGAACGACACTTTTACCGTAAGGCTGGTTTTGACGGGTTTACTCTTGCAGGTCGGCGGAGTAAATTTCCAACTCTTGGCCGCTTGCATCACTTGCGGCCCCTCTCCATTATCTCTCAGCACGAGGTCCGGGCTTACATTCCCGCTTTCATCGATGTTGATTTTGAGAAGCACAAAACTGTTAGGGGGAGCGTCAGGAATTGGCGCCATGGAGATATTGATTGGCTTCAACGGGCAGCCATCCAGATTATAGTCCGGGATGGTAGCTCCCTTATTCACCGATCGCGTCCAAGGCCCGCATTCGCCGGAAGGGTTGACCGAAACCACCGGAGCCTTGGCCGCCGATCCAGTGGATGCTGTAGTTGTGGTGCCAGCCGCCGGGGGATTACTTGGGGAATTGGTTTTCGGCTCAGGGGTCGTTGGGGTCGTCAATGCCTTGATTTGGTCCTTGACCTGACCATAATGATCGAGGGCGTCAGCCGCCTTGGGGCCGGGTTTTTCCGAGAGTTCCTTGAATTCCGCCTGGGCAATTTGCAAGCTCTGCAGATCGCCTGCCTTTTGCTTC
Organism: Terriglobia bacterium; assembly: GCA_030036915.1. Taxonomy (GTDB): domain Bacteria; phylum Acidobacteriota; class Terriglobia; order UBA7540; family UBA7540; genus Bog-366. The sequence goes on along the minus strand of JASHSC010000035.1, from coordinate 3,524 downwards.
GCGACGGCGTCATTGTACTTATCAACTTCCTTCTGATCTGAAATCCTCTGATTCAGCGACTGAACCTGCTGCTTTGCATCATCCTGGTGGGGCCCGGGCCGGCTGGCGATTTGCTGCAACTTGCTTAATGCATCTTGAGGGTTTGAGCTCACTTCGGCGATAGCGGTTTTCCAATCGTTTTCGGCGCCATTTGCAGCAATCTTATCTCTGATATCCTGAGCCCGCTTCGCAGCATCTGCACCGATGGGTCCGCCTTTGCTCTTAATTTCATTAAATTTATCAAGCGCGCCCTGCAGGTCGTTGTTGTTCTGCAACCGGACGGCAGCGTCATATTCATCCTTGAGATCCTTATCGGCCGCCAATTCTGCCTTAGTCCTTTGGAGCTCAGGAATCCGCGCCTTGGCCTTTCCGGCAAACGGCCCCCCGCCGTTGGCGATCGTATCGAACTGGGCTATCGCGCCGTCAAAGTCGTTCCGGCTTGCCAGGTTTTCGGCAACCTGGTATTCATTCTGGAATTTCAAATACTTGTCAATTTCACCGATCTTGTCATTCGCCGGGCCGACGTTCTTTGAGCCGGGAACGTTCAATCGGATGACCTCCTGGAAGTCACTCTTGGCTCGCTCGTACTCCTTCGGGCCTTTGTTGTAAGCAGCCATGCCCAGGTCAAAATCCTTCTGCTCGATCTTCGAAGGGTCTGTCCCTTCCCGCAACTGCTTGACAGTTTCAATGCCCGCTTGCGCGTCATGCATCAGCTTCCCGTTCATCGCGATCACTTGATTATATTTGCTCTCGGCCTCGTCATAACGTTGCGCGGCCTTTGCATTCTGGGCTTGATCGAAGAGCGCCTGTTCCTGCTGGTCCTGCTGCTGTTGCTTGTTCTGGGCAGTCGTCTCCGTATTGCCGGTGTTCGTCTTCGTCGTGGTTTCGGCCGGTTTGCCCTTGTGGAGCATCACGAACCCGCCGATGGCCAGGATGACCACCAGAACAATCGTCCCGATCATGATGATGGGCGGCTTCTTGGCCGGTGTGGCCTGTGCAATCACCGCCGGAGAGGGTGTTAGGCGCGCCGGCGCGGGCGCAGGTACCGGTTTCTTGGGCACTTCGACTTGCGCAGGAGGCATTGCGGCACTTGGCGTCTGGGCCCTCCGCGCCGGCAGTTCAGGCGGAGGCGCGACTTCCGGCGCCGCGTGAGCCTTTGGCTTGAACACCGGCATCATGGAGGTGGCGCTGAAGTCGCCGCCTGCCGCTGCCGGGGATTCGGTCACTTGCGTCGCCTGGAGGGGTGCCACCTCGAGCGGTGGCGCTTGAGGGGGTGCCGCCTGGACAGGTGGTGCCTGGACGGTTGGCGCCGGAACTGGTGGCGCCTGAGCTTGCACCGTCTGGACCGGTGGCGCTTGAACCGGTGGAGCCTGCGCAATCGGGATAGTGGCAGCGGGTTCCGGCGTGGGTACCTTCGCTGCCGGTGGAGGCGTCTTGGGCGCGGCAGCGGGCTCTGCGGCTCGTGGAGTCTGAAGGCTGCGGCGGAGTTCCTCGGCCAACTGCATCGACTTCGCCGCTTCACTGAGGGGCGGCCCGGCTGCTGCTGGCGGTTCCGCCGGCGCGGGTGTGGCGGCGGGCGCGGCTCCCCCGCTCCTGCGTTCGTTCAGTTCCTGAAGTGCCTGCTTGACCTCTTCCGAGTCGGGATAAGCTCTCTGCAAGTCCTTCAGCTTGCGCCGAGCCTCATCGAATTTCTTGCGGGCCAGGAGCCTTTCAGCCTGGGCCAGAATTTCCTTGCCCCGGTCATCGAGCGGGTGCGCCGGGCGATCCTTCTCCACCTGGGCAAGCAGGCTCTTGGCCTGGGAATTGTTGGGGTCCAGTTGCAGCGCCCGCTGGAATTCGCGTTCCGCAACCGCCGCATCCCCCGCGCGCATGGCTTTCTGTCCGGCGCTGATCGCCTCCCGCAACTGCCGCAACCGGTCGCGCTCCTGCGCGGCTTTCGTCCTCAGGTCGCGCACGTGGGCATTGCCCGCATCCAGCTCCTGGGCTTGGGTCAGGATGCGCACGGCTTCGCCGAACTCGCCCTGATCAAATGCCTGCTGGCCCGCCGTGAGCAGTGATGCCACCTTCATCAGCATGTCCAGCTTTTGCAGCTTCAGGTGAAGTTCATTCGAATCGGGGAAGTCCTGCTGGAGTTCCATCAGGGTGTGCTGCGCGTCCTCCAGCTTTCCCTGAGAGGTAAGCTGCTCGGCGTGTTGCAGGACCGTGCGGAAGTGCTCCTCGCGCTCGCGCGTAGCCAGCGACTGACGCACTTGGCCAATCAAGGCCGTGGCCTGGGTATTTGCCGGATCGAGTTGCAGGACCTTTTGAAACTCACGTTCTGCCGTTTCCGGGTCGCCCTGGCGCATGGCCCGCTGGCCATTGCCCAAGGCCTCGCGCACCTGGCGCAGGCGGTCACGCTCCTGAACCGCGCGCTCCTTCAAATCATGCGCAGTGGCATCCTGCGGATTGATTTCCAGCGCTTCGGTGAGCGCCCGAACGGCCTCCCCGTACTCGCCGTGCTCGAGGGCGCGCTGGCCCGCCTGAACGAGCTTCTGCGAGCGCACCAGCGGGTCAACAGCGTGAAGCTTTTGCGTGATCTCTTCCGAGTTGGGGAAGTCCTGCTGAAGTTCCAGCAGCCGTCCCTGCGCCTCCTCGTACTTTCCAGCCGAAACCAGATTGTCCGTCTCCCAAAGAACTTCTTTCAGCCGGAAATCACGCTCGCGATTATGCCGGTCCTCCTGGATTTCCTGGAGGAATTGGGCGGCCTGGGGGTGATTCTGGTCAAGTTGCAGAACTCGATGGAACGCCCGTTCCGCGGTGGTCAGGTCGCCTTGCTTCATCGACTTCTGACCGTCGGTGAAGGCTTCGTGCAACTCGCGCTGGCGTTCCTGCTCTCGCAGAGCCTTCTCTTTCAGAGTACGAGCCTGCGTGTCCGCGGGGTTCAGTCCCTCGGCTTCGGTGAGCATCTTAATGGCTTCACCGAACTCACCGCGGCCGAAGGCCTGCTCGGCCTCCGACACCAATTTCTTGGCGCGCTGCTGTGGCCCCACCCGATGAATTTCCGAGGCAACCTCACCGAAGAGCCGCTTCGCCTCAGCGTGCGTGTTGTCAAGTATCAACACGGCGCGAATCTTTTCCTGCGCGCCGCTATAATCACCCTTGTCGCGAAGATCCCTGGCCTCAATGATCAGATCGCCGATGAAAGTTTGTTGCAGGCCGCGGGCGATGGGGAGCAGGCCACCCAGCATTTCGTCCAGGGACTGGTAGCGCTCGTCGATGTTTTTCTTGAGGCCCTTGCTGATGACGTTATCAAGCTCAACCGGCACGCCGGGACAGAGGCGGCTGAGCGGCTCCGGCTCCGCGCTCAAAACCTTGGCGATAATCGCGGCGATATTCGACCCGTCGAAGGCCTTCTTGTAGGCAATAAACTCATACACCACGGCGGTGACGGACCACAGGTCGGAGCGGCTGTCCACGCGCCCGTCATTAATCTGCTCCGGCGAGGC
>JASHSC010000004.1 GCA_030036915.1 Terriglobia bacterium | reverse complement strand
AGGGGCCGACGACAGTGGGAATCGAGATCCCCGGAAAAGAAAAGCTGAATCCGATGGAGCGCAGGTTGAAGGTCTCCTCCGTATCGGCAACGTCCGCGCGAATGTTGGGCAGAAGCGAGCTGCGGGCCGCTCGCGCCTGGCCAAGCGATTGCGAAACCGTTTGCGCCGTGTCGATGGCGCCCAAGTTGTAGTGCGTGGCGCGCTCGATTGCCTCGGCGAGTGACAGCTTTCCGGAGAATGGAATCCGCTTGGTGCTTCCCACGCTTCCGCTGTACGGACCCTGGACAGAAACTGTCGGATTCAATGTGTTTACGCTGGTGGTGGTTCCGGCTACTGGAGTTTCGCTAGCTACCACTCCGCCGCTCGACGCACTTCGTCCGGAGAGCGGAAGCGTGTTGGCCGGCGTCGGGGACGGAGGAGGAGCGCCCACCTGCCCTTGCACCGTGCTTGCGAATGCAAGGAGAATAAGCGATGCCCCCAGAGCGAACCATCCACGTCGGCTTGCCGAACCATATCGTGTCATAACCTTCACACATCCCTTCCGATCGGCCTGCATTGTAATTGCCGCTCGCAGCCGTGCGAGCCTTCTCCACGTCTTCTTAAATCTGCCGCTTGAAAAGCAAAACACAACCCGTGATCAACGCCACGGAGAATCCCGCCATAATCGCCACATCCATGGAGATGCCGGCAAAGCTGGTGTCCTTTAACAGCAGGTTCTTCAGCGCGTCCACCACGTAGGTAAAGGGATCGACAAAGGAAATAGCGCGCAGCCAAACGGGAAATCCCGCCGTCGGATAAACCGCGCCCGAGGGGAAAAACAACAGCGTGTTGAGTACGCCGAAAATGGCGCGGGGCACGAGCGGATCACTCACCCGCACCATGAGCAAAAACATCATGCTGATCATGGTGAGTGCGGTCACGGCGAGAACCAGAACAAGGTAGAACAATCGCACGGGTTCCCACAGCCGCGGAATGCCGGCGATTAGCCCTCCGATGCCCGTGAGAATCAAACCTGCCATGATCCCCTTCACCGTTCCCGCGCCGATCAGCCCCAGAACCAGGTCCGCCTTGGTGAGAGGCGTGCTGAGGTACCCTTCGTGCAACCCGCGAGCTTTGTCGTCAATGAAGGTAATTCCACCGCCAATCATGGCCGTCACAAAAATCGAAAGTGAAATGGAGCCGGCGAGCAGGTACTTGATGTAATCGATGTAAGGGTAGACCTCAATGGTTTGGATATCGATGCTCGATGGCAGCCGGTTGGGGCTGAACAGGCTGGCTATGTTGGAGACCGGGTTCTCACCCGCCTGGATGGGCGCTAATGTGGGCCCGTTCAGACTGGATTGGAGCTGCTGGATGCGCTCGAAAATTCCGCTGGCCGTAAACGTATCCGTATTGTCTTCGATGAAGGCCACACGCGGGTTCTCATTCCTCAGAACGCGCTGCGAATAATCCGGTGGGATGTAGATCACCGCCTTCAGATAGCCTGCCCGCAGACCCTTTACGGCAACGGGGAGGCTGGTGTAATCCGCGATTCGAAATGTGCGGGGATTGGCGACAATGGAATTCAGGCCGGCGCGCAATTGAAGGGATTGCGTCCCGGTGTCCTTGTCTACTACCGCGATGAGGACGTTGGTGATCTTGCCCCCGAAGGCGTAACCCAGAACCACAAGTTGCACCAGGGGAAAGATCATGGAAGCCATCATGAGGGCGGGATTGCGGAAGAATTTCCGCATGTCGCGCTCGATCAGGGCGGTGATCCGGTAAAACCTCATATCTGCTCCTGGTGCGGTGGTTACCTGTAAAGATGGCTGATGTCCAGCCGTTTGCTGCCGAGCTCGTCGCGAAGCTGGCGGCCGGTGAAATGCAAAAATACGTCGTCAAGCGTGGTGCTCTGCACCGTGACGTGGCGCACACCCACGCCCCTGTCGCGCGCCAGATCCATCACCTGCCGAAGCGTCGATGGTCCATCCTTGGACGTAATGTGCGTGACGCCGTCATGCTCCGTCACGCTTGAAACCTGGGGGATCGCGGCGAGTGTGTCATGCCAGTTGGCCGGCGCTCCCGCAAATTCTGCCTCCACCACTTCGTTGCTTGGCACGGAGTCCTTTAGCCGCGTGGGCGTATCGAGCGCCACCAGCTTTCCGTGGTCGACGATGGCGATCCTTTCGCACAGCTTATCCGCCTCGTCCATGTAGTGTGTGGTCAGCAGGATCGTCAGGCCGGACTCGTGCTGAATTTTTTCAATCATCGTCCACACGTTGGCGCGCGAGACGGGATCAAGCCCCGTGGTCGGCTCGTCCAGAAAAAGAATCTTGGGGGAATGAACCATGCCCCGGGCAATTTCCAGGCGTCGCCGCATGCCGCCTGAAAACGTGCCCACCAGCGCCTTGCCGAATTGCGTAAGGTCCACCGCCGCGAGCAGTTCGCCCACCAGCGCTTTGCGCCGCTCGGCCGGGACGCCGTAGAGCTTGGCGTGAATAAGGAGGTTTTCCTCCGCCGTGAGCTCGGGGTCGGAAGTCATGGCCTGTGGAATTACTCCAATGGAACTCCGCACGCCCTCGGCATCCTTGCGAACGTCGTGTCCCGCCACCGTGGCGGAGCCCTCGGTGGGAGGTGTGAGCGTGGTCATCATCCGAATCAGCGTGGTCTTGCCTGCGCCGTTCGGCCCCAACAGACCAAAAAGCTCTCCTTGCGCCACCGCGAAGCTAATGTGGTCAACGGCAAGAAAGCTACCGAATCGCTTTGTCAATCCGTTTACTTCAATCGCATCCATGAATCGGCCCCTGGGACATTAGAAATGCAGCCAATGATGCTCGCCGGGCGGCGGGGGTAAAAGCACATACGCCGTCATGCCCGTGAACAGTTCACGGTTGGGGTTTGGGATCGCCACTTTGATTTCGAAAGTCTTGATGTCGCGCTTGCTGCGGCTGACGTCGCGTTGCGTGGCAAAATCCCCTTCCACCCCTTTGTAAAAAACCGTTCCCTCAATCACCTCACCGGAGGGAAGCCGGACTTTCAACTTCTGGTCGAACTTAATCTGATCGATGTAAGTC
>JASHSC010000357.1 GCA_030036915.1 Terriglobia bacterium | reverse complement strand
GATCAACTCTCCACGGTCGTTCACCAGAGCGCCACCCGAGTTTCCCGGGTTAATTGGTGCGTCGGTCTGGATGAAATCCTCGTAGTCTTCGATTCCAAGATTGGTTCTGCCCGTGGCGCTGACAATTCCCATGGTGACGGTTTCGCCCACGCCGAAGGGGTCGCCGATCGCCAGTGCGTAGTCACCCACCTGGACTTTGGAGGAGTCGCCAATGGTGATGGCCGGCAGGTTGGTGGCGTCAATCTTCAGGACGGCAATGTCGGTCTTAGGATCGGTTCCCACAATGCGCGCCTTAAATTCTTGCTTGTTGGAAGTGGTAATACGAATTTCCGTGGCACCCGCCACCACGTGGTTGTTGGTTAGAATGTAGCCATCCGGGCTGATGATCACGCCGGATCCAAGGCTTTTCTCGCGTTGTTCCTCGGGCGCCTGCGGCACGGCGAAATGCCCGTGGGAATTGCCTCCGAAAAACTGCCGGAAAAATGGGTCCATTGGCAACATCTGGGGCATTTCTCCGGAAGCAGAATCGGAAGTCTTAACCAGCTTGGAAGTCGAGATATTCACGACCTCGGGAAGCACTTTCTTTACGATTGGGGCAAAGCTAGCTTTGCTTGGACCTTCGCTCGGGTTCGCCAGGTTGAGCGAAACCGGCGGGTTCTGGGTCTGAACGTCACCGCGCAGACGGCCGATGCCGATCCCGCCCACGAGCAATGCGAAGGCGGTGGCAACAGCCAAACCGGTGGTGCGCCCTTTGAAACTTGGTTTAATCATATGTCCTCCCTACAGCAATTCTCCTGGCCCATATCGCGGCTGGTTACGCCCAGCAGATTGTTGGGCCATTCATTGGGATGTGCGAGAAGGAGTTTGGGCCTATCACGACGTCTGGGTATTCGCGATACGGACGATTGGGGATACGTACACGCCGAATCATTGGTTCATTCGAGCGCTGATGTGTTTTCCTTAGCTTCCAGACACGCGATGAACCCCCGAAGTAAGAGGGAAATGGCAGAAAGAGCGGTTTGCCGTTTGACATTGGACGCCCACTCTTGCTAGTTTGAACGTCATGAGGCAACTTCAGCCGGTCATCTGGGCGAAGGGGACCTTTCTAAGCCCGCAGCATTTACAGCTCCAGGACCGGTTTATTGAAAGCATTCTCGAGTTCAAGCTAGGCGCCCTCAGGTTCTGTCCGTGGGGGTTCGCGGACCTGCAGATCGACCGGGAAGCTCTCTCCACGGGGATGCTGCACGTTACGCGCGCCACCGGCTTGTTCCCTGACGGCTTGCCGTTCGAAATTCCCGAGTCGGACCCCGCTCCGGAAGCGCGAACGCTGGACCAGGCATTCGGGCCTGACCAGGACTCTGTGGACGCCTATCTGGCCATTCCCCCGTATAACGATCACGGGGTGAATGTTACCCTGGGAGAGAGAAATGGAGACACTCGCTATCGCGCGGAAATTGCCCTGCTGCGGGATGAGAATTCAGGTTTGGCAGAGAGGCCCGTGCAGGTGGCGAAGAAGAACCTCCGTTTGCTGGTGGAAGGAGAGCCGCATCAGGATAGTACTTCCCTGCGCATCGGGCGCATTATCAAAAACACTGCGGGAACCTTCCAGTTGGACCCGCAATTCGTTCCCCCTGTGGTCGATCTTTCCGTCAGCGAATACCTGATCGCCATCCTGCGTCGGCTGGTAGAGATTCTGGCCGCCAAAACTAACCTGCTGTCGGGAACGCGGCGGCAGAAGAACCAAAGCTTGGCGGATTTTACGGCTTCGGACATTGCCAACTTTTGGCTGCTTTACACCGCGAACAGCTATTTCCCGATCTTGCGCCACTTGTTTGAATCGAAGAAAGGACATCCGGAAGGCTTGTTCGACGCGATGCTTTCACTGGCCGGCTCGCTCACCACGTTCTCGGCCAACGTACAGGTGCGCGACCTGCCGCTCTACGATCATAATGATCTGGGCGGTTGTTTTTCCGATCTCGACGAAAAGCTGCGACAGTTGCTGGAGACCGTTGTGCCCAGCAACTTCGTCTCACTCCCCTTGAAACTCACGCAGCCCTCGATCTATGCCACAGCCCTTGCCAACGACAAGTACTTCGTCAATACCAAGATGTATCTGGCAATCAGCGCAGACGTGAACGAGGCGGACTTGATTAAACGCGTGCCGCAAGTTGTCAAGTTCTGCTCCGCCACACACATTGAAACGTTGATTCGCCAGGCTCTTCCGGGAATGCAATTGATGCACGTCCCGTCTCCCCCGGGCTCAATCCCCATAAAGCTCAACTATCAGTATTTCAGCCTGAACCAAACGGGCGTGGCTTGGGAAGCGGTGGTTCGCGCGCGCAATGCCGCAGCCTATGTGCCCAGCGAAATTCCCAACCCACAGATGGAACTGATTATCCTATTGCCGCAGGCGGAATGACCTGCACGCCTTCCATTATTTGAGGCTAGTGCTTGAGGGCAAAGTAGAGGACTAGAGCTACCGCGATTACGAACAATCCTCCCAGAACACAGGCAATCAGGATCTTGGTGTTTGTCGAGATGCCGGGAGGGCTTGCCTGGGGCGCGGCCGGCATGGGTGGTGCCTGAGGCATGCCAGGGGCAGGAGGCATGTGATAAGCGGGAGGCTGCGGCGCCTGAAACTGCGGTGCTGCGGGGTAAGCCGGTGGTTTCGGCATAGGTGGCGGCGCCGGCGGCTTCACTGCCGGAGCGCCTGGCACGGGAGGTGGAGAGAAGCCGGTAGGCGGTTGCATGGCGTAGTGCGGCGCCGTTGGAGTAGAGCCCTGCGAGACCGCCGCCGCAGGCGGCCTTTGAATTTCGAACATACTCGTATATTCACCGGGTCCCTGCGCTGGAGGCGGAGGGGCTGCAGGAGTGGGTGCCACAGGCGGCGCCGCTCCCGCAGGAGGAGCTGCTGCCGGCTGAGGTGGATGAAGGAACATCATCGTATATTCGCCCGGCCCGCTCTTGGCGGGAGCGGGCGGGGGGGGAGGCTTGGGCGCTTCCAGGCTAGGGGCCGCAGGCGCCGGCGACTTATACGACTGCATCATTTGAGTGAACTCGCCGGCCTCCTTCTGGCCGGGCGAACCCGGGAGCGGTGGAGCAGGCCGCGTGGGACCGGCGGGAAGTGAGGACCCGGCTCCTCCTGCCTTCGAGCCTCCGGTCTTAAACAATTGAGTGAACTCGCTCGGTCCGGACTGCTTCGCAGGAGAAGGCGTCACGGCGGGGGCCCGATGAGTTGGCTCTCGCGAGCTCGATGCTGGCGGAGGTGCGGGGGACGCGGGTTTGCCAAACAATGAATCAAATCCCGCTGCCTCGCCTCCGGTTGGTGCCTTCACGACTACTGTGGGCGTCGAGCCTGGGTCGGTTTCCTCCTGTGGAGCCTTATGGGTTCCTGTAGCTCCTCCACCAAACATTCGCGTAAATTCGCTTTGCCCGGCTTGAGGCGGCGCCGGGGCAGGCGGTGCAGGAGGCTTGGAGGACACGGCGGGAGGAGCCTGAGGCGCTGCTGGTCTAACTACTGGCGGTGCCGAGGGAGAGCCGCCGGGCGACGCTTGCTTTGCCTGCGGCGTGCTGAACATGCGGGTAAAATCCCCAGGAGCGTCCGTCCCAGCGCTGGGGGAACCCATAGGTGTAGGAGGAGTCCGAACGGGCGCCGGCGGCGCAGCAGGTTGGCTGATCTTCGCCTTGCTTCCTCCGTAAAACATCTGCGTGAATTCACCCGGGCCTGATTGCTCGCCGGGGCGAGTGGGTGGAACGGTTGGCGGTCGGCTGGGTGGAGGCGCCGCGGGCGAAGCCGGTTGACCGGCCTTTGCCTTGCCTCCCCCGTAAAACATCTGCGTGAATTCGCCGGTCCCAGATGGCTCGCTGGGGTGAGTGGGTGGAACGGTCGCCGGTTTGCTCGGTGGTGGCGGTGGAGATGGCGGTGACTCCGTCTTCGGCTTGCTCGTGCCGTAGAACATTTGCGTGAAATGTCCGGCAGCAGGTTTCCCACTGCTCTGGGGTGGGGGCGGGCTCGGCGGCGGAGGAGGTGAGGGTTGAGCCGGACGAATATCCTTGCGGATATCGGTCGCTCCTAGCTCAAAGGGAATACGTTTCAAAGTGCCCGGGACTGGGGATTCGCTGATCGGAGGCGGAGGTGAAGCCGGCGCTTTGGGCGGAGGTGGAACAACCGGCGCGGGCACACCTTTGCCCTCAAAAGCAAAGGCCTTGGCGAATTCGTCATCTGCCGCAGGCTCTAGTACTTCTAAGGGCGGCGGAGGAACCGGCCGAATAGGCTCCGGCACCTTGGCGACAGGTGGACGCGGCTTACGGCTCTCGTAAACCACCTCAGGACCGTGTGGAACAAGCATCGGCCTGTCTCTGCCGGCTGATTCCGCAATCAAATCAAGCCACGCACGGAGGTCCTGGCATTCCGGCACGTCTGCGGCGACAACAAAGATGCGGCCGCCCTCCTGACCAATGGCTCGGAAGTGCTCGGTGCCAGGATCCTTGCCGGGAAGATAGCGGAAAAGAATGGATGTCAATGCCGGCTTGTCTGAGCCTGGCTGCGGGGGCAAAAGTTGGTGAAGGATCACGGGCTCTTCCGTGGAAACATCCACCGCCCGGAAGGTCATGGTTTCGCCTTCGGCCAACATTGCTTCGATCCGATACTTTTCCAGAAAGCCCATAAGGCTGAAGTCCCCACCCGGTTAGTCCTGATTCTACCATAAACAAGCCAATAAAGATTTGAGCCAGATCTTCACGCATAAACGTAGTGGCTCCCAGCCCCTCCACTTCAAGATTCATTTCATCCGCCAAAAACCCAATTAGATCACCGATCCTCAGATTGTATCTTTCGTGTTCTGCAGATGGGCTCATGATCTCAAGAACTCCGCGGTCAAAGGTAAGCCGGGGCGAACTCGCGTCAGCATGCTCTATCAAAAGGCGTTGATAAGTCTCCCAGGAGAGCTGGCGTAGCGTCACCCTCTGGTCAGGCGGGCTTAGAATTGTGGGCATATCTAACGACCTCAACTAAAACGACCAACGATCAGTTTATTCGAAAACGGCACCCATTTCCAGCATCCGCGATGAAGACCATGGCAAAGACTCCTGAGCAAAACGTCGGACGCATCATGGATTCTGCCTTCCGTCCGCCGCGGGAATTTCTGGGAGTCCGATGCAGCGTATGGCCAGTCCTCATGTTGGTCGGAAATTGGGTTTGTTGGTGTATCAAAGCGATGTCATCTCGGACGGTCTAAGAGACCACATCCCCCGAATCTTCCTCGATGACTCGTCCGTTGCCAACTGACAGGATCCTGTCTGCCAATTCCCTGACGAGTGACGTATGACAAATGAAGATAACTTGGTGAAATCCCCCAAGGTCCATGGCGCGGCGCAGCATGCGGACGTACTCCTTGGTGTTGGCAGTGTCCAGCGCTCCCACTGTTTCGTCCCGGAACAGGGTCTCATAACGAATGCCTTCACCCTGCCGCATATTGTAGATAGCGATACCCAGGTTGACTGCTTCGTTGACCAAAACGAACTGGCCTCCTGAGAGCTCGTCCACCAGGCAGGTGCGGTCCAGGTTTTTGTTCCGGACTTCGACATCGAAATCGTCGACCATTCCTCGGCCGTCCGCCTTGGGGCGCTGTGTGCGGAAGCGGATTTCGAACTTGTTGTCGAAGCACCCTTCGAGCAAAGCATTGACCAGCCTGGAAACTTCCAGTCCGGCCGCCTGGATTTCGCAGAGTTGAATTTCATCCGGGCCGAAGGCTTTGGCGAGATACGTGTAGTCGTGGAATTCAACCTTTGCCAACTCGTGTTCGGATGTGACCTGGGCCAAGCGAGCTTTCGCAGCCTCCAACTCCTCCTGGCGGTGTTTGATCTGGGCCTGGCGCGCGATGAGATTGTCCCGATCCCGCCGGGCCGTGGTGATCTGGCTCTCCACCTTTTCAGTCGCTCGCCGAGAAGCTATGATTTGGGCATCAAGATCGGCGAACTCAGAGAGGGCGGATTCCTTTCTCGCGAGTTCCTGGGCCAGCTCCGCTCGCGATTGAGTGAGTCTCTCAAGGCC
>JASHSC010000356.1 GCA_030036915.1 Terriglobia bacterium | reverse complement strand
TTCCGCGCTGGCGAGCCGGTGGTGGAGCGCGTGATGGATTCAAACGAGCTCGAGCGCGAGCGCGGCATTACTATTCTGGCCAAAAACACCGCCATCACCTACAACGGCACGCGGATCAATATTGTCGATACGCCCGGGCACAGCGACTTCGGCGGTGAAGTGGAACGCGCGCTGAAGCTGGTTGACGGCGTGCTGCTGCTTGTGGACGCGAGCGAAGGGCCCTTGCCGCAGACTCGCTATGTGCTGCGCAAGGCGCTGGAAGCCAAGCTGCCTCCCGTCGTGGTGATCAACAAAATCGACCGCAGCGACGCGCGTCCACAGGAAGTGCTGAACGAAGTCTACGACCTGTTCATCGATCTCGACGCGACGGAGGACCAGCTCGATTTTCCCGTGCTTTACGCCATTTCGAAGAACGGCATCGCCAAGACCTCGCTCGACGGCGCGTCGGAGAACCTTCAGCCGTTGTTTGAGACCATTCTGCGCGCCATCCCCGCGCCCTCGGGCGATCCGAGCGCCCCGCTTCAGCTTCTCGTTGCGAATCTCGATTACAGCGAATACCACGGCCGCCTGGCGCTGGGCCGGATTTTCTCCGGCACGCTCAAGCGCGGCGACGAAGTGGGCATCGCCAAGCTCGATAAAACTCTTCAGAAGACACGCATCACCAAGCTCTACGGCTTCGAAGGCCTCGAACGCACTGACCTGGAGACAGCCGCGGCCGGAGACATCGTGGCCATCGCCGGCGTCGAGGGTATTACCATCGGCGAGACCGTCACCAGCGCCGAATCGCCCGCGCCGCTGCCGGGTATTCCCATCGACGAGCCAACCATCTCCATGGTCTTTACGGTGAACACCTCGCCGTTTTCCGGCCGCGATGGGACGTTCGTGACCTCGCGCCACCTGAGGGAGCGGCTCGACAAAGAGCTGCTTACCAACGTCTCGATTCGCGTCGAGGAGATGGAAAGCCCCGACTCCTTCAAGGTGATGGGCCGTGGCGAGCTGCAATTGGCGATTCTCATCGAAATGATGCGGCGCGAGGGCTACGAATTGGCGGTGGGCAAGCCGGAAATCATCACGCACACTGTGGACGGAAAACTCCAGGAGCCGTCGGAGCAGCTCATCATCGACGTGCCGCAGGAATTCGTGGGCGTGCTGATGCAGGAAATCGGCATGAGGAAGGGCATCAATCACAAAATTGTGAGCCACTCGGCGGGAAATGCGGCCAGCGGGCGCGTGCGCCTGGAATTCACGATTCCCTCGCGCGGGCTCATCGGTTTACGCGGCGAAATTCTGAAGGCCACGCGCGGCACGGCGGTGATGAACACGCTGTTTGACGGATACATTGACTGGCAGGGCGATTTGCCCTCGCGCCTGACGGGCTCGCTGATCGCTGACCGCGCGGGGCGCACTACCGCTTACGCCCTGTGGAACCTCCAGGAGCGCGGCGAGCTCTTCGTCCCGCCGGGAGTGGAGGTTTACGAAGGTATGGTGATCGGGCAGAATTCGCGGTGGGATGACATGGACGTGAACGTGGTAAAGGAAAAGAAGCAGACCAACATGCGCGCCTCGGTGGCCGATGAAGCCATCCGACTGATTCCCTTCCGCCCGCTGACCCTGGAAGAATCCATCGAGTTCATCGCCGGCGACGAACTGGTGGAGGTGACGCCGAAGTCCTTCCGCCTGCGCAAGAAAATTCTGGAGTACAACCAGCGGCCGAAGAAGCACAAGCACCCGCTTCAGGAGTAGGCAGGGAAATACGCATGACAATCGATTTACTGAAAACTCGCGCTTTGCGGAGCCGGCGCGGGATCAATTTGCGGGAAATCTGGAGCGAAATTCGAGGCGCGACTTCGATCGCGGCGAATGTCCACGCCTTATTCCTCCAGGTGCTCGATCACATACTCTTCCAGCGTTTTGGCATCGCGCTGATTGAGGGCAAGGAACATCACGCCAACTCCCACGGGCGGAGCCACGCGGACCACCTTGGCCCGCGCGTTCTCAAGGCGGGAGGCGTCCGGAAGGCTGAAGGACAAGGACATTTCGCGACCGAGGGCCAGGCCCTCGCGGGGAGAAAGCATCATGCCGCCTTCGCTGAGGTCGATGCTTTCGGTGTGATGGGCGAGTCCCGGAGACAAATCCAGGATAAAGTCCACGAGACTCCGGTAGGGGAGCCGCGCGTAGCGCTGCTTCTCGCGGCTCATCAATCCGCGCGTGGCGCTCATCAGGCGGTAAATGCGGTCGCGAGTGAAGGGCTTGCCGAGAAAAAAGTTGGCGCCCGCCGCAAATCCCCGCCTCATGGTTTCGCCATCGTCCATTCCGGTAAGCATCACCACCGGAACGCGCGCATTCAGCTTGGAATTGCGCGCCATTTCAACGAGCGAAAAGCCGTCCACATGGGGCATTTTCACGTCCACGAACAAGCCGTCGATTTTCTCATCGCCCAGGCACTTCGCGGCGTCGCGACTGTCGGTGAAATCCGCCACCTCGCAGCCCTGCCACTCCAGGTGGGACTTCAGAAGTTCCAGGAGGGCGGGTTCGTCGTCCACGGCCATAATTCGGAGTTTCATGTCAATCCTCCTCGGGCAGCATGAGGTTCATCGACCGAGTCAAACGAAAGGCTCTTTACAGATTGTGAAGGGAGAATTATATCACGGCCTGTGGTGAGGGTGGGAGGCCGTTTTGCGGCGATTCGAATCCATTCAAGTCTCTCGGGAGATGCGAATGATGGCCTTCACTACCCCGTCGCGACGCGCGGTCACCAGGTCAAACGCCTGGGCCGTATCTTCGAATGGGAAATGGTGGGTAACGAGCGGCCGGACGTTCGCGCGCCCGCTGGCAATCAGATCAATGGCGCGCTCAACGCAGTGGTTCTGGCGGCGCACGTTCAGGATGCGCAATTCATTCCGGCGCAGGATGTTCATGCTGAAGCTCAGGCGATCGACTTCCGGAATGCCGATCACCAGCAAGGCGCCTCCGGGCTTCAGAAGCTCGACGCTTTGGTCGAGGGCGTCTTGCTCGCCCGCGCATTCGAACACGGCGTCCATGCCCAGAGGTTCGAGGCGCTGGACGGCGGCCACAATGTTTTCGCGCCGCGGATTGCCGGCCCAGGCGGCCCCGCAGGCGCGCGCCACGGCGAGGCGAGCGTCCACCAGGTCAGTGGCATAAACCACGGCGTCCGTCAGGGCGCGAAGGGCCACCAGCGTGCAAAGCCCGATGGGCCCTGAGCCCACCACGGCCACGCGCGCGCCGGGGCGGAGCTGGGCCATCTGCACGGCGTAGACGGCGATGGATAGCGGCTCGACCAGCGCCACCTCATCGTCGTTCAGCGAATCGGGAACGGGGCAGCAACACGCCGCGGGCATCACCATGTACTCCACCAGCGCTCCGGGCAACTGGCCCGCGCTGCCCAGAAATTTCTGGTTGCGGCAGGTGTTCTCGCGGCCGGAGCGGCACTGGTCGCATTCGCCGCACGCCACCAGGGGGTCCACGGCCACGCGCTGGCCGGGGCGGAGGTTTTTCACGCCGGGGCCGGTTTCGACGATGGTGGCGCCCAGTTCGTGGCCAAGCACTTGCGGAAACACGGCGGGCCCCGGCCCAATCTTGCCGTCTTTAAAGTAATGAATGTCGGAGCCGCATACGCCCAGCGCGTCAATGCGCAGAAGCACATCCGTCGGTGCGGCGAGGCTCGGTTTGGGCGTCTCGCGCACTTCCATATGCCGGATGCCCGTAAGATATACGGCTTTCATGGTCATTGCGGTCAAAATCTCCCTTTGGATTGCTTCATTTTGATAGTATCGCAGCGCGGTCCTTCGGCCAAAGGAAATCAGGAATGAACCCAAAGCACCAGATGTTGCAAAGCTCGGCGGTAGTGGCGTTTTTCAGCCTGCTGGGCGCCCTGACCGGGATTCTGGTGGAGACGTGCATCGCCGCGAAGCTAGGCCTTTCTCTGCGCTCGGACTCGTTCTACGTCGCTTACACAATTCCGTACATCATCACCAATTTACTGAGTGCAACGGGACAATTTTCGCTGGTGCCGTTTTTCGCGTCGCTGGAATCAAGCCCTGACGAGCAGGAAACCTGGCGGGGCCTGAGTTACGTCGGCAACATACTTTTCCTGGGCCTGGGCGCGATCGCGCTGGTGGGCGCGGCGGCGGCGCCTTGGATTATTCACGGCATCGCGCCTGGATTCACGCGCGCGCAATTTGCCGAAGCGACAAACCTCTCGCGTTGGCTCTTTCTCATCATCGTTCCGGCCGGAGTCGGGGAGGCGTTGCGCTCGTTTCTTCTCAGCCGGCATTATTTCGCCATTTCCACAGCCACGGGATTGATGCGCAACGTGGTGACCATAGCGGTCATTCTGACGGGATTTCACCGGTTTGGCGCGCAGAGCATCTTCCTGGGGTATATGGCCGGGTATCTGTTGCAGGTTGCAGCTCTGGGCTTGCAGATTATGAAGTCATTCCGCCCGCGGTATTCGCTTACCCTCATGGCCAGCGGCAAATCCTTCCGCAACCTGCGCGGTTCCGGCACGGCGCAACTGGGCGGAGCCGTGGGCTGGCAGGGAGTGGTGATTGTAGAGCGCATCATCGCTTCTTTTCTTCCTGCCGGAACGCTGACCGCGTTGAATTACGGATTTCGAATTATCGGAACGCTGGCGGAATTGCTGGGCGGAAGCGTGGGCACTGCCTCACTGCCCAGCCTCTCGCGCGCCGTGGCCCGCCAGGAGCACCAGGAAGAACGTCAGATCATACGCGATACGCTGGGCATCAGTCTGGCATTGCTTGCGCCCATGATGGTTTTTTGCCTGCTGCTGAGCCAGGACATCATTCGACTGGTTTTTCAGCGCGGCAATTTTACCCCGGAGGCGACACTCGCCATGGCGAAGGTGCTGTATTACTACAGTTGGAGCCTGGTGCCGTTTGCCTTCATGCGGATTTTGAACTTTTACATGTTCGCTCGGCACGAAAGCGGGCTCTTCCTGCGCCTGTCCATTTTTGAATACAGCCTGAACGTGGGATTCGATCTGATTCTTGTCGGTCTCCTGCATTTGGGTGCGGAGGGCATTCCCCTGGGTCTGCTGACCAGCCTGGTGGTGACGTCGGCGCTCGCGGTGCGGCGCGACCTGTGCGATTTGCGCCGCTCTCTGGATGCAATTCTAGGTCGGTTTTCGTTCAAAGTTCTGGCGGGAACTGCGGTCACGGCGTTGGCCGTGTGGCTGGTGCGCCAGAATGTCGCCGCGCCGGCTTCTGCGCGCGGCGATTTTGCCTACCTGTGTCTGGTCTGCGGAGCCGGCAGCGTCGTTTTTCTCGCAGGGCTTGCCGTGACCCGAGCCTTCGCCCGCCCCTTGTGGACTCTCTTCGGCCGAGGTGCCGAACAAGCGGAAGATAGCGGACCGGTGGTGATGTAACGGATGGGTCTTACGTGAAGAGACTTACCGACGTTTCATTTTGGGATGAAGGTTGGTGGCAACGTAAGCGCCCGGAACGACTGTATCTTTATCGAGATCTGGATTATGAGATGGTACAACTTCTCCGGCAAGCTGGACGGACGAAGGGGTGCCGCACCCTTGAGGTGGGTGGGGGAGGCTCTCGCATCCTGCCTTACCTCGGTCGCAAATTCGGATTTCAGGTCATCGGGAGCGATTTCTCCTGGCGCGGTTGCGTATTGCTGAAGGCAAACCTTTCCCTACAGGGGGTAAACGGCGGAGTCGTCTGCGAAGATCTTATTCAATCTTCACTCGCGACAGAGTCCTTTGACTTGGTTTATTCCCAGGGACTGATTGAGCACTTTGATGACATCCTTCCCGCCATCATGGAACATGTACGGTTGTTAAAGGAAGACGGAAGGCTAGTCCTCGTAGTGCCAAACTTACAAGGAGTGCAGGGGCAAATTTTTGCGAAGCTGGCGCCCCCTTTGTGGCAGGCGCATCACGTCTTTGGCCCGTCCGAGTTAGGCGCAACACTTACGAGGCTAGGCCTGCAAGATATTCAAACGGGCTATCTCGGCTCGTTTAATATTCTGATAGGGTTCGATCCTCGATGGACCGCCTTCAGAAAGTGGCCGCGCGTTGTCTGGTTTCTTGTCCACGCCTCGGTCAGGGTCATGAGCGGTTTAATTTCGTTCGTCCTACGCTTGTCTCCCTGGCGGCCTCACTCCAGATTGTTTTCGCCGGCATTCTTCGCGGTTGCTACCAAACCACACAGAGGGTTTGCGCACGATGTCGGGTCGGAATGATTTATCCTAGGCCGGGGTTACTCTATTGGTGATGGGTTGGGAACGGCAGTTTTGCTTGCCATCGCGGGTTCGATTGGGAAGATGCCCGGCAGCATTTGGAAAATATAAGCCCGGGTGCTCGTGAACCCGTGCCTGGCGGCCCAAATTCTCGCCCAGGTGAACCGAAAGCGCAGGAAGCCAAACTGCGTAAAAAATAGAAGTGGAACTTCCGCAACGGGTTGCAAGTCCGGGACTGCCAGGGTTTGTCGCCACTGCTTTTGGCCAAATGAGAGGTACTCGGCGAGGTGGGAAGGAAACGTTCCGTGAATAGGCGGGCGGAGCCATCGCCTGAGTACGCGGAAAAATCCAGGGGAATCAGTGGAAGGAAGGCCGACCGGGGCAGATGGGCCGGCCATCCGCGCTTTCCGCCGCGCGAACCATTTCTCCACCACGCGCATGGGGTAGCCTACCGGGTTGAGGAGAAGGCTGGCAAACTTCCACACGCGCGTGGGCACGATGTGCAATGCGAATCCCCCCGGTCGCAATACGCGCCGCACCTCCTCCATCGCCCGTCGCCGGTCCGTGAGGTGCTCAATGACGCTGGACGAAATGACCAGGTCGAAAGATTGATTGAGGAATGGCAATTCCTCCGTCACACCCAACGCGAACCCTTGCCGTGAATCCGGGATGGTCGCGGGATCAATCGCAAACACCCGCGCGAATCGCCGGCGAAGAAGATTGAGTTGGAGTCCGTCGCCGCAACCAATTTCGAGAACCGTGGATTCTCGGCCCAATGGAACGTGCCACATAGCCTGCGTAAACTCCGTCTCCCGAACCACATGGAGCCAACGGGTCCACGAATCCCCCTCAAGCGCGCACGCGCCACGGCCCAAGTTGTGTTCCTGAGACAGCATCGATAGTTAGAATATCTCTGTCATCCGGGAAAGTGAAGCCGGCAGGCGGAAGCGTTGAATTTTGACATCCGGACGTAGAGGCACCCCTTGCGGGTGCCCTACCCCGCGTTGATTGCCGAGCCAGAGGGCAGGGACGAGCCCTGCCCCAACGGTTGGTGCTGGAAAGGGGACGACGACAGCCGGGCCCGAAGCCCGGCTATCGAGAAAATTTGGCATGTGACTAGCCCCCAAGAACTACGGGGCCGGGGACGGCGTTGCGGGAACGCCGATGGTGGTGGTTACAGACAAGTCGGTCTTCACATACCGATTGACTGTATTGTTGGAAACCAACTCGCCTTGGATGGTTAGCACGTAGTTTCCTGTGACTGTTCCGGCCGTGGCCAGCGTCGAGGCTCGGCAGGAAACCGCCAGGGCCAAGTCGGCCGCCAGAATGAGACTGAGAGCTGCCATGCGCGCT
>JASHSC010000355.1 GCA_030036915.1 Terriglobia bacterium | reverse complement strand
GCGAGGCGTGTTACCTACCCGCGGGCCTGGCGCTGGTGGCGGAGTACCACGGCGACCGCACTCGCTCTCTGGCCACGGGACTGCACCAGAGTGGCTCGTATTTCGGCATGGTGGTGGGCGGTTTGGGCGGCGGCTGGATCGGTGAGCACTACGGCTGGCGCCCGGTTTTCATTCTGCTGGGCGGCCTGGGGGTGGTCTACGGAGTCATCGTGATGTTTGGCCTGCACGAGAAAGGTGAAATGCGGGCCGATTCGAATTCAGTTGGTGCAGGCGCATTCTTCGCCGCGGTGGGCGAATTGATTTCTCTGCCGGGCTTTCTGAAACTGACCCTGGTTTTCTCCGCGATGTCCATGGCCAACTGGGTGCTTTACGCTTGGATGCCGCTCTATCTTTACGAGCGATTTCACATGAGCCTGAGCCGCGCTGGATTTTCCGCGACTTTCTTCATTCAAATCGGCAGCGCGGGCGGAATCCTGCTGGGCGGTTGGCTGGCGGACCACTTCAGCAGCCGAACCTCGCGCAGCCGGGTGCTGACGCAGGCAGGGGGATTGATGGCTGCCGCTCCCTTCCTGCTCTTTGTGGGAATCACGGGTTCGAGCCTGCCGCTGCTGATTGCTCTGGTGGTGTTCGGAGTGGGCCGCGGCGCCTACGACGCCAATTGTATGCCGGTGCTTTGCCAGATCGCTCCCGCGCGATTGCGCTCAACGGGCTACGGGTTGTTTAACTGCGCGGGATGCATTGCAGGCGGAGTGATCGCCGCCGCCGCCGGGGCCCTGAAGGCGACAATGGGATTGGGCGTCACCATTCAGGTGACGGGGCTGATGCTGTTTGGATCAGCGTTGCTCCTGCTCGGGTTGCGGCCAGGGCTGACGACCACTTCGCAAAATGTGCAGGCGGGGCGCGCGGTGGAATCAACCTAACAGCACTATACTGTAGCGGCGCGCCGGTTGACCATCGTGTGTTCGGGCTGATAGAGTTATCGATAAATGGAGCAAAAGGCCAAATCCAAAACCAGGCTGTTCCAACCCGTGCGTGACGTGTCGGTCGGCACGCGGGTGAGCGAGGCCATTCGCAAGGCTATTTTTTCCTGGAAGCTGCGGCCCG
Organism: Terriglobia bacterium; assembly: GCA_030036915.1. Lineage (GTDB taxonomy): Bacteria > Acidobacteriota > Terriglobia > UBA7540 > UBA7540 > Bog-366. The sequence goes on along the minus strand of JASHSC010000355.1, from coordinate 1,500 downwards.
GCGATCAACTGCTGGAAGCGCACTTGGCACAGGACTTCCACGTCAGCCAGACTTCCGTGCGCGAGGCACTCTTCCACCTGGAACAATATGGTCTAGTGCGGCGAGTTCCCAACAAGAGCACCTTTGTCACAAAATTGAGCGTTGAAGATCTAAAGGAGCGCCTGGACGTGCGCATGCTTCTGGAAGAGCAGGCCGCAATTTTGGCCACGCCGCAAATGAACGAAACTCACTTGCATGAGTTGAGCAGCCGTGCCGAAGCCATTTCCGTCGCGGTTTTACAGAATGCCTACTTTGACCTCTCGCTCGTCGACTTCGATTTTCACCACTACATTTGGGAACGGTCCGGTAATAAGGTTCTTTCCCAGACACTCGACCGGCTCTCCGCGCCGCTGTTTGCCTTCGCCAGCGGAATCCGCAACGCTCACCATGACGATTTGAGAAAGGTTGTCAATTCACACGAGGCAATTGTCGCCGCCCTCCGGCAAGGCGAGCCGGAAGGTGTGCGCGAAGCCATGCGCGCGCACTTCCGCCACTCCTACGAAGTGATCCTGAGTCACGGCCAGGAAGTCCCTGAGTCAGTGGAAGCAACGGCTCTCATCGCCCCCGCCCAGTCGCGTTGAAACCAGATTAAACCTTGAGAACCTAGTCCGTTGGGAGCCCCCCCGGCTCTGCCGGGGAGGCAGTAAAAGTTTGACAGATACGGGAGTCCGTCGCGGAAACTTCCCATCGTGAGCCGCCAAGCACACGACAAGGAGGTCGGCGATGGACGAAGCTGAAAGCCTATCCCATACAAAATGGGAGTGCAAATACCATGTGGTTTTCATCCCGAAATGTCGGGGCAAGACGCTTTACCAGGAATTGCGGAGGCATTTGGGGGAAGTATTCCGAAAGCTGGCCGAGCAGAAGGAGAGTGCGATTGAGGAAGGGCACTTGCGGTCGGATCATGTGCACATGATGATCGTGATTCCACCCAAGTATGCGGTGTCGCAAGTGGTGGGATATATCAAAGGCAAGAGTGCGATTCATCTGGCGCGGGTGTACGGAGAGCGGAAGCGGAATTTTGTAGGGCAGCACTTTTGGGCACGGGAGTTCTGGGTGTCCACAGTGGGGCGCGACGAAGCCGTAATTCGCGAGTACATCCGTAAGCAAGAGGAAGAAAAAGCAAGCGATTGGACCAGCTAAACCTGCGGCGATAGACAGCCACCGGAGGTGGCTCAACCCAGCGGGGCCGCGTTAGCGTTCCCGCCCAGCCGCTTTGAGCGGCTCACTGTTTTCAAAGGCCCCGGCTTTGCCGGAGGATGTCTTACTCAAGAGAAGTCAATTTTCTCACACCTCCTTCTCCAAGTGGACACCACGAAATGTCCATTTGGAGAATGCTCATCTATTCTAAATTCGTTGAGACGGCCCTGATCGGCTTTCAATTACCCACAAGTTTGGCCGCATGGAACCCAAGCTCGATATCGGTTAGGCGGCAGAGCCCACGCCACATGACCCTATTAC
>JASHSC010000354.1 GCA_030036915.1 Terriglobia bacterium | reverse complement strand
GGTGGTGCAGTCTAAACTACCGGTGGCAATTTGGTCGTATAATCACGATTGAAAGCGTGATCAATCTCATGTGATTTCTGGCTGAAGCGATTTCGGGGGTGCAATCTTGTGGCGCATCGCGAGGATGAGTCTGTTGTTTTCCGTTCTGGAGGTCTGCCTGTTCAGTTCGATGGTTCCCACCCGGGGCCAAACCGATTCGGCGACGGAAGTGAAGAACACTGCGTGCCCCGGTGATGACACTGGACTGATTCTGCCCGCGGGTTTCTGCGCGACGGTGTTTGCCGACCATATTGGGCATGCTCGCCACATGGTGGGGGCCCCGAATGGAGTTCTGTATGTGAACACCTGGTCGGGGGGATACTACGGCAACGACAAACCAGTGCCCGGCGGATTCTTGGTGGCCCTCCAGGACACGACGGGCACGGGAAAGGCCGGCGTCATCCAGCGCTTCGGCGAAACCCCGCAAACTGGGGGTAGAGGCGGTACGGGGATTGGCTTCTACCACGGCTCGATTTATGCGGAGATCAACGATCGCATCGTGCGTTACACGCTGCCGGAGGGCGCCATCGTCCCACCCGGCCCGGCGGAGACCGTGGTTTCCGGCCTGCCCTTGGGCGGAGACCATCCCATGCATCCGTTCATCATTGATGCCAATGGGTCATTGTACGTGGACGTCGCCACCGCCACCAATGCCTGCCAGAGCAGGAATCGCCAGCTTCATTCTCCAGGCGCCGACCCCTGCCGGGAACTCATCACGCGCGGCGGAATCTGGCGTTACGACGCGAACAAGACGAACCAGGTTTTTTCGCCGGCGGAGCGCTACGCCACGGGGATTCGCAATGCGGAAGGGTTTGCCATCGATTCCGCCGGACGCATTTTCGTGACCCAACACGGCCGCGATCAGCTTCATGCCAACTGGCCGGAGCTTTACAAGCCTACTGAGGAAGCCACCCTGCCGGCAGAGGAGTTAATGCTCCTGAAGCAGGGGGGTGACTACGGCTGGCCCGAATGCTACTTCGATGGCCCCGCGTATAAGCTGGTGTTGGCTCCTGAGTACGGTGGTGACGGCGGCAAAAAGGTGGGAGTTTGCACGGATAAGCTCGACCCCGTTGCCGCTTTCCCTGCCCACTGGGCGCCCAACGGCATGACGCACTACGACCAAACACAGTTTCCGTCCCGCTATCGTGACGGAGTGTTCATCGCCTTCCACGGCTCCTGGGACCGCGCGCCCTATCCGCAGGGTGGGTACAACGTGGTCTTCCAGCCGCTGCTGAACGGCCAGGCCTCCGGGGGCTGCGAGATTTTCGCCGACGGGTTCGCGGGACCGGTGAAGACTCCGGCGGGCGCGTTGCATCGGCCCTCGGGAGTGGCGGCGGGAGCGGATGGCGCGCTCTACGTCTCCGACGATATCCGCGGGCGAATCTATCGAATCGTCTATGCGGGCGGGTCCGCCAACAGCGCCGCCCCGGCGATTACACCTTGTGAGAGCTTATCGGCCCCGGCGGGTGAAATCTCAGTGGCGCAGGCCCGGCCGCCCGAGGGCACGCATGCCGACGCCGGAGCCGCAGCCGGGAAACTTCCCGTGCCCGATGGCGCAACCGCGGAAATGGTAGCCCTCGGCAGTCGCATCTACCGCGGAGAAGTTGGCGGAGCTGCCTGCGCGGGCTGCCACGGTGAGCACGCCACGGGTTCACCCCTGGGCCCCAACCTGACCTCCAAAAAATGGATGTGGAGCGACGGCAGCTATGCCGGCATTAAGAAGGTCATCCGCGACGGAGTGCCGCAGCCCAGGGAATATCGCAGCCCCATGCCGCCGATGGGCGGGGCGCAGCTCACGCCCGAACAGCTTTCGGCGCTGGCCGCCTACGTTTGGGCCCTGAGTCACTGAGGCGGTGTGAGCAAAGGTGCGTGCTATGATATTCACGAGTGCCGGAGGACCACCATGGACCTGACTGCGGTTTTCAAGAAGGTGCCGGAAGGTTATATCGCCTGGGTCGAAGACCTGCCTGGGGCAAACACGCAAGGGGCAACACTTCAAGAAACGCGTGAGAATCTTCGGGAAGCAATACGAATGGTCTTCGAGGCCAACCGCGAGTTGGCGAAGTCTGATTGCGAGAATGAGCAGGTCATTAAAGAGCCTGTGTCCGTGGCGGCCTTGTGAAGCGGCGGGAATTAATCCGGCATTTGGAACAACATGACACTGCCCGGAAATCGCGACATTAGGAACCTAGATGCCCTTCCGATATGATTTGCCCATTCCAAAACTCTTTAGTCCACAGCCTGATACCGTGCGTATCGCCAAATGGCTCATTGAGGAACATGCAGAAGTACATCGTGGAACAGAGATAGCGGTCCTAGAAACTCCCAAGGGTCAGTATATCGTGATGGCCAATGGCGATGGCTTCCTTATGAAACGATACGTTCAGGCCGGAGCCGAAGTCAGCTCTACAGAGCCAATTGCCTCAATCGGTGCTGACGGAGAGAATGTACCTTACGGGAGACCGCATTCTCTTGCTGCTCCAGCCAACCGAAAAGGCTAAAACTGAGACACCACCTTTGGAACAAATTCAGCAACGCACACTTATCTCACTACCTAAAATCAAGCAAGAAAGTAGCGCATAGTTATTCCGCTCTTCTGGAATTACTCTGCAGCATTTCTTCGTGGGCTAAGAACCGTGGAGTAGTTCTGGGGTGCGAACAACTCCGCGCTACTCCGACTCTAGACCTGCTCCAGCGGCTGGACGCGCACTTCCACTTCCACCGATTGTCCGCTTCCGCCCAGGGTTAGACCTTTAACTGGGGGCACGTCGCTGTAGTCGCGGCCCCACGCGAGGGTTATGTGGGAATCCGACGCCATCATGTTGTTGGTGGGATCGAAGCTCAGCCAGCCGTTTTGCGGATCAAAGACCGAAACCCAGGCGTGCGACGCGGCGGCGCCCTGGAAGCGAGGGCCGCTGCGGATGTATCCGCTCACGTAGCGCGCCGAAAGCCGCAGCGAGCGTAGCGCGCCAATCATCAAATGCGCAAAATCCTGGCAGACGCCCTGGCGATTGCGCAGAACCTCAATCAGCGGCGTATCGATGGACGTTGACTTGGGCGTGTACTTGAAATCATCGTGAATGCGCGCCATCAATTCCTTTGCCGCGTCGAGCAGCGGTCGGCCGGGCGTAAAAGTCGACCGGGCATATTCGCGCAATTCGGGAAATGAAAAGATGAATGGCGAATCGAAGATGAATTCGGAAGCGGAAATGGCAATCTCGTCCATCGGCTGGGCCAGCAATTCGCGGACTTGATCCCAGGATGGCGAAGTTGCAATCTCACCTGCGGCCGACTGCACTTCCACCACGCTGGTGGCGACTGCGGCAAACTTATCGTGCTTCTCAAACACCGCAAAAGTCACAACGTCATTGCCGAAGTAGTCCAAGCGGTTCCGGAGAAAGGCGGGGCGCGGCGTGACTTGCAGCGAGTGCTCGCGTCGAGTCTGGCCGGGCGTCGCGCGCGGCGTCAGGCGCGCTTCGTTAAAGCACTGCCCAACCGGTGCGGGGTAAGAGTAACGCGTGGAATGGGTAATTCGGTAGAGCATGAATCCTCAGGCCGAACTTCGCTTTGGATATTGTAGCGGCGCTCTATGAGCGTCGTCGGCGGTCGTAGACCGCCGCTACAGCCTCACCACGATGCCGTCAGGCGCGCCGGCTTGGCTGGAGCCATGTATTGCGCTGTCAATTCCTCGGAAAATTCGTACAAGCTGGCCTTAAGCTGCTGGAGCAGCGATTCGAGCGCCGCGAAGCGCCCGTCGCCGTCCCGCTGCGCCAATTCCTCTGTAATCGCCACGCCAACTTCACCCAGCGCTTTGGAAGCTAAGCCTTCCAGCCGCCGATGCTCGGGATCGTCGCGCTCCACGAGTAAGTCCACCTGATGGACGAGCGCGTCCAACTGAAATGCTACGGACCGCGGGTTCGATTCATCGGCCAGCAGCAGTTGCAGCACCAGATCGGTGCGCAGCACGCTGAGGTAGCGCGTGCGATAGGTGATGGAGCTGTCCGCAACCTGGAGCAAAATATTCAAATATGGTTCGGTTTCAGGGGGAACCTCTGCAATGCCGGCACGCAGCAACTCCGCCATTTGCAATGCGCGCTCAAGCCGCCGCCCCATTTCCAGGAATCGCCATCCCGCGCCGCGCGTGGTGTTTTCCATTAGCAGGCCGGAGAAGGCGGAGAGCGTCATCACGGCGCGGTCCAGGACGTTGATGTGGGCGATAAAGCGGTGCTCGGGACTGACGGGCACGGGCCGCGAGAAATCCGACTCAAGCTGCTGGAGCACGCGCCACGTATCGCTCGACAGGCGCTCCTTCAATTGCCACGCCACGCGGCGCATTTCCTTCAAATTCCATCCCAGGCTGGAAATCCGCGAGGGATCGTAGACCATGTCGGTAAGGAATCGCTGCACGCGCCAGCGCTGGTCGGCGAGTGACGCGGTGGCGTCTTCGGGCGGCAGGAAATGGAGTCCGACCAGAAGATAAACCGCCGTATCCAGCGAAACGGCGCGGCCGAAATCCTCTTCCGCAGAGAGCGCGGGCAGCATGGCGCGCAGCAGGCGGACGTTGGCTTCCACGCGCTCGGTGTAACGGCCCAGCCAGAAGAGATTGTCCGCAACGCGGCTCGGCAGAGTGCCTCGGCCGGAATACGGTTCGATGGTAGCGGGCGGCAGATTTGATGCGGGCGCAGTTTCGTCCGCTCCGCCCAGTACCCAAGTGTCTTTGCTTGCGCCGCCGAGCGGAATGGGAAGGCGCTGCGAAGTGGTTTCCGTCGTAACGCGCGTCAGCCCGCCGGGTAGGACGTTGTAGGCTTGACCATCCCACGCAGCGAAGACTCTCAAAACAACGTGGCGGGGCGCCAATCCCGTGTCGGTGCGCACTGGCGCGGTGGAGAGCGCGATGCCTTCCTGGGCAACGTAGCGCTCCGGATGGTTCTTGATTCGGCCGATCATTTTTTCCCGCGCGGCCGCGTCCATGGTCGCGGGAAATTCCAGCCAGTTACCGAAACTGGGGGACGACGGTTTGATGACCAGTTCGTCCAAATGCGCCAAGACGTATTGGCGCGGCTGCTCCTGCCCGCACCACCAGGTGGCCACCGATGGCATGTGGAGTTCTTCGCCCAATAACTGGCGGCAAAGGCCGGGCAGGAATGCCAGGTGCCCGGCCGCTTCCACCAGTCCGCTGCCAAGCGCGTTGTCAACCACCACCGCGCCGTAGCGAACCGCCTGCACCAGGCCGGGAACGCCGAGCAGGGAATCTCCGCGCAGCTCGAGCGGGTCGCAATAGCTGTCGTCGAAGCGGCGCATGATCAGGTCGACAGGTTCAAGCCCTGCAAGAGTCTTCAGGTAAACGCGATTGTCGCGCACGGTCAAGTCGTCGCCTTCGACCAGCGGAAATCCCCAATAACCGGCGAGAAACGAGTGCTCAAAGTAAGTATCATTGTGCGGTCCGGGAGTGAGCACCACCACGCGCGGGCTCTTGCTCTTGCGCGCGGCAAGGGCAAGCAACGCGTCGCGGCGCATATCGAAAAACCGGCCCAACTGGCGAATGCGACATTGGCTGAACACGGTGGGCAGCGTGCGCGCGCTCACCAGGCGATTTTCCAGCGTGTAGCCGATTCCCGCCGGCGCTTGCGTGCGATCCGCGATGACCCACCAGCGCCCGTCGGGCGAGCGCGCCAGATCCGCCGCGTAGGTGTGTAAGTACACGCCTTCAGGAGGAGTAATGCCGAAGCACGGTCGAAGGAATTGCGGGTTGCCGAATACCAGCGCTGGGGGAAGGTGCTGCTCATACAACAAGCGCTGCTTGCCGTAGAGGTCCGCCAGCATGATGTTGAGCAGCGTGGCGCGCTGGATGACGGCTTTTTCGATCAGCGCCCATTCGTTTTTCGCCATGACCAGCGGGATGGGGTCGAGGGGCAGGGGGCGCTCATGCCCCCACGGATCATTGGATACGTCCTTGGAAATCCCGCTCTCGCGTACAAGCTGCACCCCGGACTGCCAATATCGGTTGAACTGCTTGAATCCCATGTGGCGAATGGCCACGGCGAGACGGCGCCAATGGCGGCGCGGAAAGCCGGATGGAAGAAGGGCCTCATCCCAGAAGCCGGGAATGGGAGCGTAGCGCCAATCCTCCGCCTGCGATTGGGTTTGGGAGGTGTCGCTCATCGAGTGAAATCTGCGCGGACCTTTCCCCCGTGTCCGCGATTCGTGGCTGGCGAGGGTCCTGTCTCGGAATACGCACTGTTGATCATGAATACGCATCTCCGCGCAAATTGGATTTCAGTGGGTCGAATTTTTCGCAGCCATGCAACCACCGCGGTCTGCGCCAGCCCTGTTTCCGATGTTAGCACATCCGGTTCGCGGCGGGAGGCTTGCGGCGCAAATCGAGTGTGGCGGGGAATTCCGGATTCTCCTCACACGGCGGCACACCCTTGAAGTCCGGCGTGTGGCCAAAGGGATAGAAGCGCGCGCGGCGGCGGGCTTCAGCTTCGCTGGAATTTACGGGAAAAGTCTCGTAATTGCGCCCGCCCGGATGGCCAACGTGATAAGTGCATCCCCCCAGTGACCGTTTGCTCGCAAGATCGATCAACTCAATCACCAGCGGAGTGTGAATCGGAATTGTTGGGTGCAAGCATCGTGGCGGCTGCCAGGCTCGATATCGAACACCACACACCATTTCGCCGTGCGTTCCGGTCGGTTGCAGAGGCAGGCGGCGGCCGTTGCAGATCACGCCAAACTGCTCGCTTACCAGACCCTTGGTGCGCACTTGCAATCGCTCGACCGAAGAATCCACATAACGAGTGGTGCCGGCAGTGCCGGGCTCCTCGCCCAGCACGTACCAGGGCTCAATTGCTTGGCGAAGTTCAATGTCCACTCCCTGGTAGCAGACCTCGCCGTAAACTGGGAATCGAAATTCCCAGTGCGGGGCGAACCATGCGGCATCCAGCGAATAGCCGGCGGTGCGCAAATCGTCGATGACTCGGGCGAAATCCTGTTCGACGAAGTAAGGAAGTAGAAAACGGTCGTGCAGGCGCGTGCCCCAGTGAGTGGGCATTTCTTCATAAGGCTGCCGCCAGAACCACGCCACGAGCGCGCGCACCAACAGTTGTTGCGCCAGGCTCATGCGCGCGTGCGGCGGCATTTCGAATGACCGAAGTTCCAGCAATCCCAACCGCCCCGAGCCTGTGTCGGGAGAATAAAGTTTGTCGATGCAGAATTCCGCGCGATGAGTGTTGCCGGTGACGTCCACGAGCAGATGGCGAAAGATGCGGTCAACCATCCAGGGAGCGCACGCACCCTTTCCATTCACACTGATTTGGCTGAAAGCGATTTCGAGCTCGTAGACGGAGTCCGCGCGTGTCTCATCCACGCGAGGCGCCTGGCTGGTGGGGCCGATGAACGTGCTGGAGAACATGTACGACAGCGAAGGATGATTCAGCCAGTAACCCAGCATGCTGCGCAGCAGGTCCGGGCGCCGCAAAAATGGGCTGTCTGCGGGCGTGGGTCCGCCGAGCACAACGTGATTTCCGCCGCCGGTGCCCGTGTGACGACCGTCGAGCATGAACTTCTCCGTGCCCAGGCGGCTCAGGCGTGCCTGCTCGTAGAGAGTTTGGGTGATTTCCACGGCTTCGCGCCAAGTGGGAGCCGGGTGAATGTTGACCTCCAGCACACCCGGGTCCGGCGTGAGCTTGATGTGGCGCAAGCGCGGGTCGTGCGGCGGGGGATAACCCTCAATCAGAACCGGCATGCGGAGCCTTGCGGCAGTGTCCTCAATTGCGGCGAGCAGATCGATGTAGTCTTCAGTTGAATCGACCGGAGGAATGAAAACCCAGAGGCAGCCCTCGCGCGGTTCGACCGCTAATGCTGTGCGGACCACAGGATGGAATGTCGTTGTTGGAGGTGGTAAGTGTGGTCGAGCCTCAAGAGCGCGCGGCTGCTCCACAAACTCGACCGGCGGAGGCGCAGTTGCTGCTCGCCTCATTGGAATCGGCAGCGGCACGAGCGGAATTGATGGATCGATGTCGGCAACTTTTTGGCGTTCCTCCTCCGCTTCCCACAAAAGCGTCTCGAGCGGCAAACGCAGGCCGACGGGCGAATCGCCGGGAATCAAGAAGAGGTGCTCTGAGCGAAATTGCCAGGAAGCGCTTTCCCATCCCAAGCGGTTGTCGCCGTAGATTCTTCTCAGCGGAAGAACGTAACCCACAGGCTGGCTTAATCCGCGCTCAAAAACCTGTCGAACCCGTGCGCGTTCCTGCGGATCGTCAAGTTTGTTGTCGCGCACGTTCACGTTGGTAGGCAGCCGGCGCTCTTTCAGGAGATAGGCAAGAGGGTCCTCGTAGGCGTCGATGATGTGTTCAGCCCCGACTTCCAGCCTCTGCGCGAACGCCTGTGCAAACTGCCGCGCCGCGTTCGCGCCAAAACCATAATCGCGATCCAACCCAGCCAGCCAGCGCGCGTCGTTCCAAAGAACAACACCGTCGGTGCGCCAGTAGCAGGAAAAAGTCCAGCGAGGTAATTGCTCGCCGGGATACCACTTTCCTAGCCCGTAATGAAGAACGCCATGGTTACCAAATTTCTCGCGCAGGCGGAGCAGAAGGTCGCTCGCCAGGCGGCGCTTGGCATCGCCCAGCGCTTCGGTGTTCCACTCTGCGCCATCCATATCATCAATCGAAACGAAGGTGGGCTCACCGCCGATGGTCAGGCGAACGTCGCCCGCCACCAATTCTTCATCAATGCGCTCTCCGAGTTGGTAGAGATCCTGCCACTGCTCTTCGGTGTAAGGTTGGGTGACGCGCGGAGGCTCGTACAGGCGCGTGACGCGCATCTCATGGTGAAAATCCACGCCGCTGGGACTGACCATGCCCGTGACCGGCGCAGCCGAGCGCGGCTCGGGAGTGGCCGCCAGCGGAATGTGTCCTTCGCCGGCGAACAAGCCCGATGTGGGATCGAGCCCCACCCATCCCGCGCCGGGAAGGTAAACTTCCGCCCAAGCGTGCAGGTCCGTAAAGTCTACCTCCGGGCCGACGGGACCTTCCAGCGGCTTTACGTCGGGTTTGAGCTGAATCAGGTAGCCGGAAACGAAGCGCGCCGCGAGGCCGAGATGACGCAAAGTTTCAACCAGAAGCCATCCCGTGTCGCGACACGAGCCGCTCGCACGTTCCAGAGTTTCATCAGAGGTTTGCACTCCGGGCTCGGTGCGAATCATATAACGAATTTCGCGCTGCAGCCGCTGATTCAGGTTGACGAGAAATGCCACGGAGGGGGCCGAGCTACGGTCAATGCTATCCAACAGCGCTTTCAGGCGCGGAGTTGCCGGCGGCACTTGCAGAAAGGGTTCCAGCTCGCGTTGCTCCCAATTTTCATATTGAAAGGGATACTTTTCGGCATATGGCTCCAGGAAAAAATCGAAGGGGTTGATGACCGTCATCTCGGCGGTCAAATCCACTTCCAATGAGAAGCGGCGGGTGGGCTTGGGGAAGACCAGCCGCGCCAGAAAATTTCCCTGTGGATCCTGCTGCCAGTTGATGAAGTGTTCCTTCGGCTCGATGCGCAGCGAATAGCTGGTGATGGGAGTTCGGGTGTGCGGCGCCGGCCGAAGACGGACGATTTGCGGTGAAAGGCTGACCAGGCGGTCGTACTCATAGACCGTCTTGTGGTAAAGGCCGACGCGAATTCCCATTACCCTGCGCCTCCTGCCAGGGCGGGCTGGCTGCCGGGAGAGCTGGCGAAAAAGTCGCGCGCCAGGTCGTCATCGATGGAGTTCATCCGAGCCTGCAATCCGTCGAGGTATTCGTGCAGTCCGTGGCCGATGATGGTTTGCACGGAAGTGTAATCGAGCTCGGCGCGCAGGGGTGCGAGCGCGCGTTCCGAGGGATATTGACAAGAACCCATGGGCGTGCCGGTGATGGTGTGGAGCGATTCATCGGCGACGCGCAGGCAGTGGCGGATGGCGCGCGGAAATTCGCGGTCGAGCACCAGGAAATCCACGATGCTGCGCGGCGCAATTCGCCCGTGTTTCTTGCGATACATCTCAAATCCACTCACGGATTTCAAAACCGCCGACCAATGAATGTCATCGTAAGGCGTGCCGATGGAGTTGGCGGAGGGAAGGAGCATGAAGTACTTCACGTCGAGGATGCGCGATGTTTTGTCGGCGCGTTCAAGCTGGCGGCCCAGGCGCAAAAAATGCCATGCCTCGTTGTAGCTCATCGTCGAGTCGGTGATTCCCTCGAACATGTGGCAGCCCAGGCGGAACCCGCGCAGAAATTCCGCCAGGCGCTCGGATTCGGAGAGCGCCCGCTGTGTTTGCACCTTCAGGTACATGCTGTTGACCTGCTCCCACATTTCGGTAGAGATGGTTTCGCGGATCGAACGGGCGTTTTCGCGAGCGGCGCGCAGGCAGGAGGAAATGGAGTTCAGGTTATTGGTGTCCCAAATCAGGAACTTGATGACGATTGCCTTTTTGGCCGTGCCATGCAATTCGCGAAAAACGGCGGCGTCTCCTGAGGTGTCAATCAAGGGCTGCCACTGGTGATCGGGCTCAAGAGGCAAATCGAGTTGCAGGTGCAGGTTGACGTCAATAAATCGCGCCACGTTTTCAGCACGCTCGATGTAGCGCGCCATCCAGTAGAGGGCCTCGGCCGCACGGCTCAGGAGTGGCGCGGTTTCACTGGCCATTCGCGGCTCCTCCCGGCGTCGCCGGCGCCAGCACCCAGGTGTCCTTGCTGCCGCCGCCCTGCGACGAATTCACCACCAGCGAACCCTTGCGCAGCGCCACGCGCGTCAGCCCGCCGGGTAGAACGTAGATTTCCTTGCCGTAAAGAATGTAGGGGCGCAAGTCAACGTGGCGGCCTTCCAACTGATCGTCCACCAACGTGGGCACACGCGAGAGCGAAAGCGTGGGCTGGGCGATGTAATTGCGCGGATTTTCACTGATCTTCGCCGCGAACTCCTTGCGTTGAGCAGCGGTCGAGTGTGGTCCCACCAGCATGCCGTATCCGCCTGCTTCGTTCGCCGATTTCACCACCAGCTTATCGAGGTTTTCCAGCACGTGCTGGCGGTCCGCGTCCTTCCAGCAGAGGAAGGTGGGGACATTGGGCAGAATCGCGTCCGCGCCCTCGTAGTAGCGAATCATGTCCGGCACGTAAGAGT
>JASHSC010000353.1 GCA_030036915.1 Terriglobia bacterium | reverse complement strand
TACCCCCGTATCAATGTTCGCCAACGTTGCGGAGGCCTCGGGGACGACAGCGCCAGAGGGGTCCGTGACTGCCCCAGTAATTGCGCCTCCACCGTGCTGCCCGAAGGCGATCGAGGCAAAAACCAACGCGCAGAAGCCCGCCATAATGGTCCGAATTCTTGTATGCATATACCCTCCACCAATGGACGATGGATGACGCTCACATCTGCCGAAGGAGTCTGGCGAACCTGAGCGGTCGATTCTCACTCGTTATACGGGGGAAAATGATGGACAAAATATTGAACACGCCCTAAGAGGGTAAGAGGACGTGACCTCGTGTCACCATCTATGAACCGACGCTGAAACGCTGCCTTCCTGACCCTGAAAACGCCCGACGATAAAAGGGAGAGAGGCTCAAAGCGTCGTTCACTATGGGATTGCTTAGCAGTCCCCCGCATCGTCTTCACAGACGGCCGCCAAATCTCTGTCAAGTTCATCCAAACACAAGTTGAGGCAAAAATCAATAGTTATGCAAGATGAAACAACGTATCTGCAAAGGGGCACGCGCTCAAATTGCGAATCGCGTACGGGGATTCCAACTTATCGCTTTGACGGCTCTCCCGAAGTCGGTTATAACACCCGCAAGGGGGTAGCTATGAATTACGCCAGGAAACTTGTTGTGGGGTTCTGCCTGAGTTTGTGTATGCCATTTTCAGCGCAAGCGCAATTTGTTCCGGAATTCAATCCGCCCCAGACGGCGTGCTGCCTGCCGCGCGTGGCGATTCAGCTTGCCGACGAGCTTCAGGACTGGAACCAGTTGAGCCGGTATCATCAGGACGATTTACGCCTGGAAAAAATGCCGCCCCAGCCGGGACGCGTAGTCTTTCTGGGTGATTCCATCACGGACCGCTGGGATTTGGTAAAATATTTTCCCGGAAAACTCTACGTGAACCGCGGCATCGGCGGGCAAACCACCATGCAAATGGTGGTGCGCATGCATCCCGACGTAATTCACCTGAGGCCGGAGGCAGTGGTTCTGCTGGCCGGCACCAATGACATTGCCCGCAACACCGGCCCCGAAACCCAGGAGATGGTGGAGGACAACATTCGTGCCATTTGTGAATTGGCGGAAACCCACAACATCAAGATCGTCCTCTGCCTGCTCACGCCCATCAGCGATTACACCAATGCGAAGCAAACCGTTCATCGGCCGCCAGAGGACATCGTCAAACTCAATCGTTGGATCGACAGCTACGCACCCGATGTCCACGCGCAGATAGCAGATTATTATTCCGCCCTGGTGGATGATAAAGGCATGCTCCGCGAGGGCTGCTCTGACGATGGCCTGCACCCCAATGACGCGGGATACAAATTGCTGGCGCCCGTCGCCGAAGCCGCCATCGAAGCGGCGCTGAAGAAATAGTGGTTAGGGGTTGGCGGCTAGTGCCCTATGCCGGAGGCCGTGGAACTCCAGCGATGATCAGATTCGCTGCCGGCCAACTCGCGCTTTTATTCGCACGTTTTCAGCCACTTTCCACTAGCCATCAACCACTGCTCTCAACATGGGACTTGAAATCCGCCTGCTGACCGCTTGCGACACCGAAGCCTACTGGCATCTGCGGTTGGAAGCCCTGGAACGCGAGCCAAAGTCCTTCGGAGAGTCCGCCGAGGAGCATCGCGCCACTTCTCTCGATTCGGCCGCAGAGCGCCTGACGGCGAATCCGGACGACAATTTTGTTTTCGGCGCATTCCTCGACGGAGATCTGGTGGGCATGGCGGGATTCTTTCGCTACACAATTGTCAAGACGCGGCACAAGGGGAAAATCTGGGGCGTCTATGTGCGAGAGAGTTGCCGCGGGCGGGGAATCGGTCGCGCGCTGCTCAGCGCTCTATTGGAAAAAATCAGGAACTGCCCAGGCGTGGAACAGGTGTCACTCACGGTGGTGGCAGGTCAGAGTGCGGCGCAGGCTCTCTACACTTCTTTTGGTTTTACGACCTACGGTCTCGATCCTGGAGGCCTGAAAGTGGGCGACGAGTACCTTGAGAATGAGCATATGCTGCTGAAACTATAGCGTCCCAATCGTTCAGCGAACTTTCTCACGGCAAGCTGTAGTACCCATCGCGAGCCTGCACGGTCAAATCCTTCTTCTTGGTGGTCAGGACAATCGTGTGATACCCGGCGTTGGTGTCCGGCGGGTCGGGCGTGTAACCCAGGCTGTACTGGTTGCGCAGGTCCTCCTGGATTTGGCTGAACGCTTCATCAAGCGGGTGCTTTTTGGAGGTCTCGAAAAAACGTCCACCGGTCTCTTTGGAGAGCTTTTCGAGAATTTTCTTGCCATCCGGGCGTGACTCCTGCGAGCCGGGATACCCTCCGCCGTGCCGCCCCATTCCGCCGCCCATTCCTCCCATACCTCCATGGTGTCCGTAACCTCCACCGCCATATCCCTCTTCCTCCGACGAGAAGTAGATGGAATACACCAGCGTATCAGCGCGCTGAGCGGCCTCAATGGCGCTGGCCAGCGTCTTCTTGCTGCCGCGGTCAACTCCGTCAGAGAGGACGATCAGCGCCTTGCGCCCCTGCTGCTTCGCTGTGACGTCGTTGGAAGCGAGATAAACGGCATCGTAGAGCGCCGTGCCGCCACCGCGATATCCTCCGCCTTGTCCCCGTCCCCATCCGCCACCGCCCGGTCCTCCGCCGCCCTGCCCCGAATCCGGGTCGTCCGAACTCGAGCGGCCGGCAATTTGCAAATTGCCCAGTGCGGCCTGCAACTTTTCGCGCGAGGACGTCAGGTCCTGGTCGAGTGTGACATCGTGGTCAAAATTGATGACGAAGGCGTGATCTTTATCGACGCGCAGAACTGCATCGAGAAAGGTTGCGCCGGCGTCCTTCTCCTGCCCGAGGACGCGGCGCTGGCTCATGCTGGTGTCCACCAGCATACCGAGCGTGAGAGGCAGATCTGTCTCGCGGGAAAAATACTTGATGGTCTGGGGACGATCGTCTTCCTTCAGCTCGAAGTCGTTCTGCGTCAAGTTGCGGACAATCTCGCCCTTCTTATCCCGGACGGTGGCGAGCACGTTCACCACCTTCACGTGCACCGCAATGGGCGGCGCATGGGCAGGCGCGGCGGCCGGAGCGGGCGTCTGGGCAGGTGATTGCTGCGCTGCGGGCGCCTGCTGGCCACGCACGGGTGCACCTGCCAGTAGAAGCGCGGCCGTCACGGTGCAGAGCCACAGTCTGCGTCCGACCGCACGCAGGGGCACGACCATTTCTACGGGATATGGGGGATCCGGAATTTCCCGATACTTGATGCTCATCAAAGTCGTCCGTCTCTCCGGCTGCGAGGCGAGCAGCGAGGCATCAGCCTGCCACGGCATTGCCGGTTCCATTTTTAACTTCCTTGATTATAGGGTAACCAGTTCGCTTCGGTTCTCATTTTGACACACATTCGCTTCTCCCTTAGATGGGAAAATGCGCAGTTCAGGTTGTTCTGCCATTGAAGAGGAGAATTCGCCTGATCCTGGCTAGACTCGGTTTGTTCGGCCGATTTTCCTGCCCCTGTTCCTGCCCCCTTGCCCGGCAATGCGAAGGCACTTAAGATACGACTGCGTGAGGCGGCGGGATTTCTCGAACCTGCAGTCGGCCCTGCGAACCGCCACGCGAAGGGCAAATCCACAAAAGAGGTCTGCGGATATGTTCAAAAACTTATATGTGACGCTTCCGGGCCTCATGCTGATATGAGTTGTGTCCATGTTTAACTCTGACAAAAAGTCATCCACCCAGCAGGCGCCGACCCTTGCGGAAGCCGACGCTTTCATCAAAAACGCTGAAGCCAGGCTGCTGGAGCTCAACACCACCGCCAGCCGCGCCGACTGGGTGAAGGCAACCTACATCACCGACGATACGGAATTCCTTGCCGCTCAGGCCGATGAACGCGCCATCGCCGCGCAGGTGGAATTCGCCAAGCAGGCCACGCAATTTGACAACCTGAAATTGCCCTTCGAGCTCGCCCGCAAGATGCTGCTCCTCAAAACTTCCCTCGTGATGCCCACGCCCGCCGATCCCCAAGCGAGCGCGGAGCTGACCAAAATCGTTTCCACCCTGGAAGGCGAATACGGCAAGGGCAAGTGGTGCCCCGATGGCAAGGACAAGTGCCTGGATATCGAAGACCTGAAACGACTCATGGCTTCAAGCCGCGATCCCAACGAATTGCACGATGCTTGGGCGGGCTGGCACGCGGTCGGCCGGCCTATGCGCAAGGATTTCGCGCGCTTCATCGAGCTTTCGAACCAGGGCGCGCGCGAGTTGGGATTCAAGGATACCGGTGCGCTGTGGCGCTCCAAGTACGACATGCCCGCCGACGACTTTGCCCGGGAAGTCGACCGGCTGTGGGAGCAGGTTCGGCCGCTTTACATGCAGCTTCACGCCTACGTGCGCTGGAAGTTGAGGGAAAAATACGGATCGCAGACGGTTCCGGCGAACGGCCCCATTCCCACCGATTTGCTCGGCAACATGTGGGGGCAAAGCTGGGAGAATATCTATCCCCTGGTGGCGCCCGCCAACGCCGATCCCGGCTACGACCTGACCGAGATTCTGAAGGGCCGTCACACTGACGCGCTGGGCATGATCCGCTATGGTGAACAATTCTTTACTTCGCTCGGATTCGCTCCCCTGCCCCAATCGTTTTGGGAGCGCTCGATGTTCACCAAACCGCGCGATCGCGAAGTGGTTTGTCACGCCAGCGCCTGGCACGTGGATTTTGACCAGGACCTGCGCCTGAAAATGTGCATCGACATTACATCCGATTATTTCCAGACCGTTCATCATGAGCTGGGTCACACGTTCTATCAGCGCGCTTACCGACTTCAGCCGTATCTGTTTCGCGACGGCGCCAATGACGGCTTCCATGAGGCCATCGGCGACACCATCGCACTGTCCATCACTCCGCAATATCTGGTGAAACTGGGATTATTGAGCCAAGCGCCCGACCCCTCGAAGGATATCGGCCTGCTGATGCATAAGGCGCTGGAGAAAGTCGCGTTCCTACCGTTCGGATTGCTCATCGATCAGTGGCGATGGAAAGTCTTCTCCGGAGAAATTACGCCGGCCCAATACAATCCGTCGTGGTGGGCGCTGCGCTTGAAGTATCAGGGCATTGCCCCACCCCTCGAACGCAGCGAGGACGATTTCGATCCCGGCGCGAAATATCACGTGGCCGCAAATGTCCCTTACACGCGCTACTTCCTCGCCGCCATCCTGCAATTCCAGTTTCATCGCGCCCTCGCGCAAACGGCCGGGTGCCGCGACCCGCTCAATCGCTGCTCAATTTACGAAAACAAGGAGGCGGGCGCGCGCCTGGCCAAAACGCTCGAAATGGGCGAAAGCCGCCCCTGGCCCGACGCGCTCGAAGCCCTCACCGGCCAGCGGCAAATGGATGCAACCGCGATTCGAGACTATTTCGCGCCGCTCGAAAAGTGGCTGGAGGAACAGAATCGGGGAAAGCCGATAGGATGGTAGAAAGGGCTCATTCGTCAGACATCGACTGGCAGGAGGGCGGATTAATTATCAGATGCGAACCCGAGTGAGTCAACCTGGCAATTGATGTTCGCAAAGATGCTATAATTCAAGTGGCCGATGGGACGCAACAAAGACTTGAGGAAAAGAATCGCCGGCCTTGAAGACATCATCGTGGCGCACGAGGTCAAAATTCGTGCTGAGCTCGCCAAAGCCAATCCGGACGAGACTTTGATCGGAAGTTGGGAGCGCGAAATCGCGACATGGAAGGCAACCGTGGCGCGCTTAACGCGGCGACTGAAAAGAAGTTGGTGATGGATGTCGACTAAGTCCGCTATTTCATTATCGACGATTGAACGAATGCTTGATGAGGTCGAAGAATACTCGCGCTCTCTGGAAGCCCTGCGCCGCAGGTTGAGACGCCACAAGCCCGGTAGCGCTGCCTATCACGACCTCCTGCCGGAACTCTCCGTTCAATTTGATGTACTGAAATTGAAAATCGAACATGCCAGCCAAGCACTTGAGGACTACGAGGACTCACTCCCCGAGGAATCCTAACGAAATCCAATTCTCAGTCAAACTCAAACTTCGGCTTGGCCTGTTCATTGCCGAGGCGGCCGGGGGTGATTTCGGCGATGAAGTAGTTTTCCCCGCGGACGGGGCTGGCGGCGAGGCGGCGCAGCATGGCGATTTGGCCCACGTGGGCGATGCTATCGGCGATGGGGCCTTGAAAGAGCGCTTCGGCGGAACAAGCAATCGGCGCGGGCGACGCCAAGCGCTTGTCCAGGGCTTGGAGAGAGGTGAAGAAACGCGCTGTCCCCTTCTCCCAGTCGAGAGGCTTGGACCCGCTCCAGGCTTGCTTTCCATCAGCAATGGAAACGGCCCAATCGAGCAGGTCGCCCAGGTGGCTGAGGATTTCACCGGGCGTGCGCGTGGTTGCTCCGGCGCGAAAATCGGCGAAGTTTGAGGGCGCGTCTCGCAGAGCTTTGCCGCCGCGATAGGCGAGCGCGGCGAGTGTGTGGCGCAACAATTCGGTTTTGGCATCAGGCATGGATTTTCAGACCTGTTTCCCTTTCAGCCCGCTCGCGGCGAGGTTTGAAGTGTTCTGCCACCAGGCCACGTCGCCCTGACTGTCCGCAAATCGGCGCAGACCGGCTTCTTTGATGGCCGTGTCCGGAACTTTGTGCAGAGGCGTGTAGCCGGGATGCTTGTCGGTCTTGTAGGGATCGTTGCGCGCCGCGTTGTAACAGCAAATCAGCGACCAGCGCGGATTCTCCGAACGATTCTGGTCCGAGCGGTGCAGCAGGTTGCAGTGGAAGAAGAGCGTATCGCCGGGATCCATTTCCACGTGAACCACCTCCATGCGCTTCAGGATTTCCGCCACGCGATCGCGGTCCGCGCCGGCCTGCTCGCCGGTCAGCAGGTGATCGATTCGGCCAAGGCTGTGGGAGCCGCGAATCACCTGAAGGCAGCCGTTCTCGCGCGTGGCCGGGTCCATGGCGATGTAGGCGCTGGCAAGCAGCGGGAACAATGCGCCGAACATATACCAGTATCCGTAATCCTGATGCCACGCCCAGGCGCCACCGATTCGCGGGTCTTTCATAATCACTTTCGAGTGGTAATGGTAAACCTCGCCCTCCAGTAACTTTTCCATCGAATCCACGATGGACTCACAGCGTGCGAACACGCCGTAGAGCGTGTCGCCCGGT
>JASHSC010000352.1 GCA_030036915.1 Terriglobia bacterium | reverse complement strand
CATCCGCATGGGTTGGATGCGCCGGGGCATTCAATTCTAAAGAGGTAAGCCATGGGCAACCATAAACCTACAAGTTTGGTGAATTCATTTGCGTTGATTCTTTTCCTCTGTCTTTGCTCGGGATTCATCGTTTATAGCGGAGAAGGAATTCGCTGGTCGCAAAGGGTCCACGTGTACGGGAGGCGTACCGGAAAGCCGACGGTATCCCTCGCACACTTTCCTCTAAGTTTTGAGGCCAATCAGGGCCAGACAGATCGGAGCGTAAGATTCCTTTCCCACGGGCGGGGTTATGGTTTGTTTTTGACCAGCGGTGAGGCAGTGCTGGAAATACAGGAGACAGAAGTCAGGAGCCAGAAGCCAGGAGCCGCGCGTTCCGGCTCGACCGCCAATGGCGCCCAGCCACGTGCTACGGAATCCACCTTGCGGATGAAGCTCTTAAATGCCAATCCGAATGCTGACGTTATCGGAATGAATGAACTCCCCGGCAAGGTCAATTACTTCATCGGCAAAAACCCCAGGAATTGGCGCACCAATGTGCCGACTTACGCACGAGTGAGGTGTCGGAACGTATATCCGGGCATCGACTTGGTGTACTACGGCAACCAGGGCGGTGAACTGGAATCAGATTTTGTTGTTGCGCCGGGTTCCGACGCGGGTGCCATCACCTTGGACGTAAGGTCGGCCGCAATCCCCGCTCGTGGAGGGGCACAAGGCGCGCACTCGCGAATCGCTGCCAATGGAGACTTGGTTATCCCCGTCGGCAGTGGAGAAATTCGCTTCCATAAACCTGCGATTTACCAATCCCGGATGGACAATGAACAACGGACCATGGTTGACGGTCATTTCCAACTCGATGCTCAGAATCGAGTTCATTTCGCGCTCGGTCCCTACGACCACGCTCACCCGCTGGTAATCGATCCTGTCCTCAGCTATTCCACTTACCTCGGCGGGGCAGATGGTGCGAATTACGCGTATGGGATCGCTGCCGACTCTGAGGGCAACGCCTACATAACCGGCGAGACTTTCTCCGCGTATTTCCCCACCGATAACCCTCTGCCCTCACCTTACAATGCCTTGCAGGCCACTTCGTCCGCCTTCGTGACCAAGCTGAATTCCAACGGTACGGGGCTTGTCTATTCCACTTACCTGGGAGGGGACCTGCCGATAGGTGTGAGCGGTGCCACTTATGGGGGATTTGCAATTGCCGCGGACTCCGATGGCAGTGCCTACGTAGCGGGCTTTGCCAGCGGTCCGTCAAACTTTCCCACCACCTCAGGCGCCTATCAAACCGCCTGCTTAGAGAACTCAGTTTCGGGTTACTGCCTCACAGCGTTCCTCAGCAAGCTGAGCCCCGATGGGTCATCCCTGATTTACTCCACCTATATCGGGGGCAACGGCGGTACGCTCGGGGACATCCCCTATGGCGTCGCCATCGATTCTTCCGGCAATGCCTATGTAACCGGATCGGCTTATTCTGCCGACTTCCCGACAACCCCCGGCGCGTATCAGCAAACACAGCCCTACAATCCCTCTTTTTGCACCCTGCCCACAGGTGTCAGCAATTCGTGTTTGCAAAGCTCGAACGGCTGCGGCAATGCCTTTGCGGTCAAGATTAACCCCCAGGGCTCAGCAGCCGTTTACTCCACGTACCTTGGAGGGACATGCTCAAATGATCGGGGGAACAGCATCGCGATAGATTCTTCCGGAAATGCCTACATTGCGGGATCTACTACTCCGGCGGGCGTAATCGTCAGTCCGGGCATACCCTTTCCCACCACGACGGGAGCTTTCCAAACCAGCCCCATGGGCACAGCTTGCAGTGGCGGGCTCCCCTGTGAGAGCGCCTTCGTTACTAAGCTGGCTTCCAACGGTCAAACCCCGGTTTATTCAACTCTGTTGGGGGGCAGCAGCACTCAGTCCGCCAACGGCATCGCGGTTGACAGCTCAGGGAATGCCTACGTCACCGGAACGACCGCTTCCACGAACTTCCCCACGGCCAGCCCCTTGCAGGGAACTTTGAACGGCAGCCAGAACGCCTTTGTGACGAAGCTCAACGGTGCGGGCTCGGCGCAGGTCTTTTCCACTTATTTGGGTGGAAGTGGCGAAGACTTCGGCGAAGGCATCGCACTGGATTCCTTGGGCAACACCTACATCACCGGTTACACAACTTCCACCAACTTCCCCACGGCGAGTGGTCTTCAACCCGCCTTGAATGCCAATGCCGTGAACAATGCGTTTCTGAGCAAACTGAATGCCGCCGGCAGTGCCTTGATTTACTCGAGCTATCTGGGCGGCAGCATCTCCGATTACGGGCTGGCCATCGCGCTGGACCCGAAGCAAAACGTCTACGTCAGTGGTTACACCAACTCGCTGGACTTCCCTGTCACCACGGGAGCATTCCAGGCCCAGGTCGCGGCCAAGACTTGCTCCACTTTCCCCGCGGGTTACATTCCATTTTCCCAAATCATTTCCAGCGTGTTTGGCACGTTCTCGTCCGGAATTTCCTCCGGTTACCTCGTGGTCGGTTACTTGTCCTCCCAGGGTGCGTCGGGACTTTCCAGCATTCCGCTCCCAAGCGCACCGAGCGGGCAAGGCTTCTGCAATTTGGCGAAACTTGCCCCACACGTGTATTACGGCGCCTGGATACCCACGGCCGCCATGCGGACAGGAAACTTCAGCTCCTTCAGCGGGCAGATTATCAACCCCGCCACCGGCACGGCTTACCCCAACAACATTCTTCCTTCGCCCGCGTCGGGAAGCGTCTTTGCCTGGCCGGTGGGAGCCTCCGTCACTTCCAGCCCCGATGGATTTGTGACCCAGATTTCGGGGCTGGCACTGCCTGTGACTTCCGCAATCCCCACCGCGCTCAGCTTCGTCGGCCAGGGTGTGGGCAGTTCCAGCACCGCCCAGATTGTCACACTGAACAACCTGGGCGATGCCGCTCTCACGATTTCCGGCATCACCACAAGCGGATATTTCGCCCAAACGAACAATTGTGGCTCTACGGTAAGCGCGGGAAGCAGTTGCTCAATCTCAGTAACTTTCACACCACTCGGGCCGGGGGCAAATAGCGGCACGCTTTCGATCTTCGATAGCGCTGCTGGCAGCCCGCATACCGTCGCCCTCAGCGGCTCGGGTGTGGTCTTCTCCTCCGGACCGGTTCTTCCGGTGCTGCCAACCCCTCCCGGCACAGTTGAGCCGGGAGAGCCGGTGACCACTGGCGGCACAGGTTCACTCGCCGGAGTTGGCCCGCGCCGTCCGGTTCAATCGCCGATGGCGGCGGCCACTCCGCTGCCCGCATCTACACCCATTACAGTCGCGCCTGCGGCAAGGTTTTCTTCCACTTCGCTCGTCTTCGCCGCACAGCCGGTCGGTGCCAGCAGCGGCGTTCAGACAGTTACCCTGAGCAATCTCAGCGAAGCCCCGATGCCGATTTCCAGCATCACCGCCAGCGGCGATTTTACTGAGACCAATGACTGCGGTAATTCGCTGGATGCCGGCGCACATTGCACCATCTCGGTGACTTTTAAGCCCGAAACGGCGGGGACCAAGTTCGGCACGCTGACCATCTCCGACAAGAACGAACCGTCCGGCAGCACACAGACCGTAAACCTCAGCGGAACCGCAGCAAGACCGGCGACGCGTCCCTCGGATGGCGCCGCTCCTCCGCCGCAGTCTTAGAACGCGACGGTCGTAGGGGCAACCCGCGTGGTTGCGCATCAATCGCTGGCGAGGCGGATGCGGCGTGCTTCTACCAGGCCGTTTCTTCGACCGCGCCGTCCGTACCATGAGGGAGTACCACGAAAAGGTGGAGTTTATTCATTTCAACCCGGTGAAGGCGGGCTTTGGGGAGTTGGTAGCCATGGTCAGCGCTTTTCTGACCGTGGGTTCTTTGTGACGCACGGACAGACCACGGTCAAGAAGACATTGACCGTGGCTACGCGCTAATGGGTCAGTCATAGTGCTGCCTTTTCGAAACGTATCCGTATCATGGATGGTCGTCGATAAACGCTATATGGATGGCTGTCTCTTCAGTGCGCTCGTGGGTGGCGCATGCATCGGGGTTTATGTATGCGACCCGGATCCCGCAGCGGGTTGACGCGACGCAGACATAAGATGCAATGTCTGCGCCACCCGTGGCAGGTCCCCGACCCCGAAGGCCGCGCCGGCTCAGGCCCCCGCCGAGTCCGCACGCAGCCAGGCGACGGTTTTGCGCAGGCCGTCTTCGAATGACACCAGCGGCTCGTAGCCGAGCGCGGCGCGCGCGAGCGTTATATCCGCCGTCGAGTGCTTCACATCGCCCGCGCGGGGCGGACCGTGTTGGGGCTTCACCTGCTTTGCAAAAATTCCGTTCAGGACGGTGATGGTCTGGTTCAGCGTGGCACTTTTGCCGGTGCCCACGTTGATAATCTTACCTGCCGCCGCAGGGGATTTGCAGGCGCGCAGCGAGGCGTCCACAACGTTCGCCACGTAAGTGAAATCGCGCGACTGCTCTCCGTCGCCGAAAATCACGGGCGTCGCGCCGGTCAAATAAGCAACGATGAATTTGGAAAGCACGCCGGTGTAGGGTGATTTCGGGTCCTGCCGCGGCCCGAAAATATTGAAGAACCGCAGCGAGACCGCTTCCAGCCCGAAATTGTCGTTGAAGATCTGGCCGTAATATTCGCTTGCCAGCTTGGTGACGGCATATGGAGAGAGAGGTTGTGGCGTCTGTGTCTCAACGCGTGGCAAGGCAGGGTCGTTGCCGTAGGCTGCCGCTGTGGCAGCCATCACCACGCGCTTTACCTTCGCGTCGCGCGCCGCCAGCAGAACGTGCACCGTGCCGCCCAGATTCACTTGCGTGGTCTCCACCGGATCCTCCATCGAACGCGCCACCGAAGCCAGCGCCGCGAGGTGAATCACGTAATCCACTCCAGCAAAGAGCGGGCGGATCGAATCAAGATTGCGAATGTCCGTTTCCCGCAGGTCGACTTTGTCCCGAACCGCGCTGAGATTTGCCACCTTGCCGGTCGAAAGATTGTCGAGAATGCGCACGGATTCGCCGCGGCGAACCAATTCCTCGACAATGTGCGAACCAATGAATCCCGCGCCGCCCGTAACCAGATAAAGTGCCACTATCGGCCTCCTCAGACTCCTATCGCCCAGTCTAGCATGATGACTGCCAACCGCGCGGCGGTTGCCGTGCCTTGTTCCCGTCGAATTCCGCGAAAAGAAATATTCGAACCTTGAGAAATTGGCTCGACCGATGATAACCAAAACTTTAGTTGACAATTAGATCAACAATGATATGATAATTCCTTGGTCACGGAAGACTTTGCGGCCCGAGCGTGCGCGGGTCTACTGCCAATAGCGTAAGGGAAGTTGAGCCAGCTTGGAATTCCTTGAGAAAGTAAGTCGGGTTTTTCCGGCGATGTAGAACAAAACAAAGCAGGTTAAGATGATCGTGTGTGGCTTTTCCGGTATCCTATGTAGATGAAAATAAGGCAGTTGCTGGGCTCCCGACAATTAATAAAGTCAATTGTGAAGGAGGGTCCGGCGATGTTATTGAAAACAAAGGACAGTGTAGGCTAGCTTGGGGAGGGTCCGGCGATCTTCATGAAAATACGTGACTTATGAGATGTACCGGGCTGAGTTCTTTAGAATGAAGGGATTGGGGAAAATTGTAGGCTATTAGGGAGCGTTTTTGTGCCGAATTTCTGCCCCGTGAGCGCAAAAATGACTTCCGGGCAATCCGGCGATCAACCCGCCAGCGGAAATTTGATGATCTTCCCGTCCTGCTGCGAGCGGTACAGCGCCTCGAAAATCTCCACCGTCTTACGGCCTTCTTCCCCGGGAATGGCGGGCTCGCGCCCTTCGATGACGGCGTTTAGAAACTCAGAAATCTGAAGTTGATGATAGTGCTCAATAGAGTTAATACTTCGGAATAAATCCGTGTCTTCCTTTTGCCACTGCTTGAGCAAGCCCTCTTCGCCCGGCACGGTCCACAGATCATTGATGGGGGGCTCAGCAATGGTTGACATTCCGGCAATGAACATGGCGCCGCCATCGCTCTGCACTCCCACGGAAGCGCCGTTGCTGCCGTGGACGTACACGCGTCCGTAGAGCGCCGGGTTCTGGGAATTGCTCACCACAATGTTGCCGAGCGCGCCGCTCTTGAAGCGCAGCGCCGCGACCGCGGTATCCTCAACCTCGATGTAAGGGTGATTGAAATTGCCCCACAGGCCCGAGAGCTTATCGACCTCACCCATGTACCAGTGGAGCAGATCAAGTTGATGCGGCGCCTGGTTCACCAGCACTCCGCCGCCTTCGCCTTTCCACGTGCCGCGCCACGGGTCGCTGCGGTAGTAGGCCTCATCGCGCCAGCCCAGCAGCACCGCTGACCCCAGAATCGGCCGGCCCAGCTTGCCCTCTTCAATCGCCTTCTTCACCCGCGCGCAAGGCGCATAAAACCTGCGTTGTGACACCATGCCGATCTTCACGTGATTCTCGCGGCCCGCCTGAAGAATCGCGTCGCAATCCGCGAGCGATGAGGCCAGGGGCTTTTCAATCAGCACGTGAACGCCGGCTTTCGCTGCCTTTACGGCGTGCAGAGCGTGCAACGGGTGCGGAGTGCAGATCGTGAGCGCCTGGATTCCCTCGCGGGCGATCATCTCCTCCACGTCCACGTAGGGCTTCACCTTGTATTCGGCGGCAAAGGCCTCCGTGCGCTTCAGGTCGCGGCCGCACACGGCGATGAAGGCGGACTCCGGGGCTCGGCTGAGGGCCTTGGCGTGCAGGTGCCCCACTTTCCCGCAGCCGACGATGGCGGTTTTGAGCGCTAACATTGCAGGATGACTTTAAGCAGGCCTGGCTCGCGGTCGTGCAATCGCTTGAACCACGCGGCGCCCTCCGCGAGCGGCGGCGTGGCGCTGACCAACGCCTCGGTATTGATGGCCCCGCGGCCGAGCAGTTCCAGGGTGGCGGGATAATCGTCGCAGTTGGCGCAGCATCCGGCCAGCGTCAATTGGCGGGTAACAACGGCCTGTAGTGGAATCTCCACTGTCGGCCGGAAATTTCCCACCAGCGCCAGCGTGCCGCCCTTGCGCAGGCAGGCGATGGCGTTGTTGATGGTGGGACCGAGGCCGATGACTTCCAGCGCCACGTCCGCGCCGCGTCCTTCCGTGTGCCCGCGCACTTCCCGCGGCACATCGCACTCCTTGGCGTTCAGCGTCACGTCCGCGCCGAACTTGCGGGCCAGCTCGAGTTTCTGCGGCTCGATGTCCACCGCGATGATCTTTCCGCAGCCCGCGGCGCGCAGAGC
>JASHSC010000351.1 GCA_030036915.1 Terriglobia bacterium | reverse complement strand
TGACCAATGGCCCTTGCGAATCGTCTGCCCGCCGTAGTTCCCGAAGCAGAGGTGCACGGCGCGACGGCCACCAAATCGGTCGAGAATCAGATTGATGGCCTGTGCAGCCAGCGGACCGTCTTCGGGGTATTCCACCAAGCTGGCTTCGTCCACTTGCAGGCATGGGCAGGGCAGTCCGGCCACTTGATCCGCCAGGACGCCGGCAATCGCCAGGGTAAGGGCAGTGAAGTTGTAGTAGTGCTCGTCCAGAATGGTGCGCGCCAGCATGTAAGGGCTGGTGACGGTGAATTTGAACGGCCCGCCCGCCACCTCCGCCGCCGCCGTGCAGTCGGCCATCAGGTTCAGCGCCCCGCCGCCCAGGTCGCCGATCACCTTGGCGGCAGGCTGGCTGCGGAAGCCCATACCCTCCATCTGGAAGAAGGCGTCGTGATCGGCCCGGCCCAGGCGCGATTCCATTCCCGACATCGGCCGGACGAAATACTCGATCATGCCGTTGGTGTCCGGGTGATTGACGTCGAATCGGTAGATCTCGCCGTCAGTGGGTAAGTCGATGCCCGCCTGGCGCTGAATGTCGAAGACCACGCGAGTGGCGTCCAGGCGCGCCTGCCGGCTTGGGGAAGCGGTCAGCCAGTGGGGGATTGGATAGGAACCGACAGTGGTGGTCTGAATGGTTTTGTCCATGGTGGGGAATCATATCATCAGGGGCAGAGCTACCGTAGGGGCAGGCCTTGCGCCTGTCCTTTGCCCCGGCGATGCTGTTGGCAAATTACTGAATCGGCTTCTCGTCCACGTGATCCACCACGAGCACGGGAATGGAGCGTTTCTCCTTCACCGCCTTCAGGCCGACTTGGCGCTCGAGTGCGTCGAAAATGGGCACATCGCCGGGATCGCTTGCCGGGGTTACCGCCGCCTGATCCGGATTGGACGCCGGATTGGGCGGCTGGCTCTGCATCTGGTTATTGGGCGTCCATCCAAGATAGAAATCCCAACCGCCCTTCAAGCCCGTGTCATCAACGATGGGGTGATCGAACATGCCACCGGCCATTCGCTGCAAACTTTCCGCCAGCTGCGCCATGGATTCATTCTGGCAGTGGACCATGTAGGGAATGTTACGGGATGGCTTGGGGGCCGAGGGATCCCCTTTGCAGCCGGTACGCTCGGAATCGTTTGCCTGAATCATCTTGGGCGTGCCGTTGTGCAGCGTGAGGGCCCAGACGGTGACCTCCCGATTCTCAGTGTGTGCCTTAAGCTCAAACTGGTCCAATAGCACGCCGCGCAGCATCTCTTGCGCGACGCTCAACGGTGGCGGCATTGGCCTGCCCGTAGCGTCGCTTGGAGCGCCCAGGCCCGTGCTGGGTAACTTCCCCAGAATGTCCCAGCGCTGCGTGTCGGCGGACTTGGGCAAGCCGACCACCATGTCATCCTGATAACGCATCGGAACCTGGTACGCCACCGCGATCAGGAGTCGCAGCGTGCCTACCAAATGGATCTGGCTTCCGCCGGTATACGCCGGGCCCATGAACGGGCGCGAGCTGGGGTCC
Organism: Terriglobia bacterium; assembly: GCA_030036915.1. Classification (GTDB taxonomy): domain Bacteria; phylum Acidobacteriota; class Terriglobia; order UBA7540; family UBA7540; genus Bog-366. Next base: position 5,928 of record JASHSC010000351.1, on the reverse strand, counting down.
ACGGGTTTGACAGAGGCAACCTCAAAGCGCGCCGGAGGAATGGCCAGCATCGTCGCGATCGCCGGTGGATTGTCAGTGGGCCGGCGATTGACTTTCTCGATCGCCAGTGCCGGCATGGGAATGTTTTGTAATTCCAGCTTCAGGCCCAACTGCTTGTCGACGGCATCGAAAATCGAAATGCCATTCAAGGCGGCAGAGACTGTGTCGGTCCACTCCAGATCGAAGTCCCATGAGCCCTGGAGTTTTGTCGAATCGATGACGTCGTGGTCCAGGTTATGCCCGGCGAATCGGCGCAGGTTTTCCGCAATGGCCGCCAACGTCAGGTTGTGGCATGTAATTTTGAATTTCGGCGTGGTTCCGGGCTCGATTGTCATCGGTGGCGGTCCCATCTTGCAACCTGGGTCACCCGACCCATCGGATGCCTTCAGCTTTGGTCCGCCCTTGCCGACGGTGAGCACGTATCGCGGAACGGGCCGGGTTTCGTTTCTGATGACAAGGCCAAATCGGTCTGCCAACAGGGACTGCAGCATCAGCTTGGCGTTTGCCGGCGTCGTGCCCTCCGGGACTTTCGCCACAACGTCAAATAGATCGTAACTGATCCAACCGGGACCGCCGGCGATGGCATCCTCCGTGACGCCGTATGCCGCCGTAATGAGCTGGAGCATGGTTGCGTCCTCATTGACGTACAGTCCATTCCGCAAGACGCCGCCCATATTCGTTGCGTAGAAGTGAGTCGTCGGGCTGGGGTGAACATCCGCCAGATCGAATTTCGGCTGCTGCGTGAAGGCCGGGGTGATAACCATCACCAGGGCTGCTAGAGTGAGTCGGTCGATTTTTTTCATCGTTGAGTCCCCATTCGTAGGGGCAGGCCTCACCCTGCGACCCAAAGCGGTCTTCGGGTGACGGGTCGTGCCTGCCCTGGAACCGAATCGGCCCTGTTGGAGGGGGCACCTACAAGGGTGCCCCTACGTAACGACGGCGGTCTGCGCTACACGTGGGACACCCACTCCTGACTTTTCAAAGCACAGGCAGGGGTGCTGGTGCCAAGTTACTGAACCGGCGTTTCATCCACGTGGTCCACCACGATGACGGGAATGGACTGCTTTTCCCTCACGAATTTCAGGTTGATCTCCCGCTCGATGGCGTCAAAGATGGGCACGTCGCCGGGGTCGGCGGCGGTTGGTGCTGCTGCCGGCTGATCCGGATTGGGCGGCAGACTCTGCAGCGCGTTCGTCGGAGTCCATCCGATCAGGAAATCCCATCCACCCTTCAGGCCCGTGGCGTCATAGAGGGGATGATCGAATGATCTGCCGGCCATTTGCCGTAGGTTCTCCACCAATTGGCCCATCGTTACGTTTGTGCATCGGACCATGTGGCCGATGTTCCCAAATGTGGGGGCTGCAAAATCCGCCTTGCAGCCGGTACGCTCGGAATCGTCCGCTTGCTTCATCTTTGGCGCGCCGCTGCGCAGCGTGAGAGCCCACACGGTCACGTCCCGATTCTCGGTGTGCGCTTTCAGCTCAAATTGATCGATTAGCAACCCGCGCAGCATTTCCATGCCGACGCTCAACGCAGGCGGCCTCGGCCTGCCGCCGTTGGCAGTGTTGGGAGCGCCCTCACCCGTGCTCGGCAGCTTCGCCACGATGTCCCAGCGCTGGGAATCAGCGGACTTCGGCAAGCCGACCACCAGATCGCCCTCAGACCTGAAAGGAACCTGGTACGCCAAGCCGATCAGGGACCGCAGCGTGCCCCCCATGTGCACCTCGCTCCCGCCGGTATACCCTATTCCCATGAATCTAGGCTTGCTGGGGTCCGCCGGCTTGACGGACGCGACTTCAAATCGCGGGGGCGGAATGGCGAGCATTATCGCCACCGCTGGCGGGTTGCCCGTCGGCGTACGATTCACTTTGTCTACCACCAGCACGGGCATGGGGAAGTTTTGTTGTTCCAGCTTCAGCCCCAACTGGTTCTTGACGGCATCGAAAATTGTAAGGGGATTTGCGCTGGGAATGTTGCGGCCGTGCCATTCCAAATCGAAGTCCCACGACCCCTTGAGCTCAGTCGAATCCATGATTTTGTGGCTCGAATCGATGTCGGGGTTCAGGTAATCGCGGGCCATCTGGTTCACGGTATCCGCGAAGACCGCCATGGTTACGTTGCGGCACGCGATTTTGTAGTTGGGGTACGGGTCGGGACCGGGCGGCCTCCAAACGGCGTCTGTACCGTTTTGCAACCCGACTCCCCCGTACCAGTGGAAGGCTTGAGCTTCGGGCCTCCCTTGTCTACGCTGAGTATCCACATCGGAGTGGGCCGCGTGTCGCGATGGACCACTAGACAAATCGATCGGCCAAAACGGATTGCAGCATCGGCCTGACGGTTTCCGGCGTAGTCCCGTCCGGCACCTTGAAGACAACATCAAACATGTCGTAACTGATCCAACCGGGGCCGCCGGCGATATCGTCCTGATTGATGCCGTATGCCTCTTTGATGAGTTTAAGCATGCCTGCGTCCCGAATCGCGTATCGTCCCTCCGAAATGACGCCGCCCGAAGTCCAGGCATACATGCGCGATGTCGTGCTGGGATGAACATCTGCGATGATGTGCTCTGGCTGCTGCGCGGCTTGTTGAGCAGGCTGTTGCGCCAAGGCGGGGATGGTTACCATCACCAGCGCCAGCAAGGCTATTAGACTGAGCTTGGTCATAAATCGACTCCTGTAGGGGTAGGCTTTGCGCCCGCCCTGGGGCCGGGGCGGCCCAACCGACTCGTAGGGGCAGGGCTCGCCCCTGCCCTTTGCCGCGGCGCTGTCGCGGTTAGGGGCACCCATAAGGGGTGCCCCTACGGCGCGGTGGTGCCACCTCAGTTCCCCGTCGGGTGCTCGATGTGATCCACCACCACATATTCAACCGGCCCTTTGGTGGCCTGCAATTTCAGCCCGAGTTGTTCCTCAAGCGCCGTAAAGATCGTCGGCCCGCTTGATTCCGCCACAGCGCCGCCGGGTGGGGAGTTGCTCGCATCGGACCCCAATAAACCCGCCCCGGGGAACACGGCCGGCCGCGCCCACTGAAGCTGGATGTAATACTCGCCCTTCAGCCCCGTCTGGTCGATCACCGGCCGCTCGATGTCCGGCACGTAGCGATGGTCGCCCACATCCCAGAGCCAGTAGGCAAGCTGGGTCATCGATTCATGCCGCCACATGCAAAACATTCCGGCCGGGCAAGGCGGCGGCGGAGGGAGCTTGGGCAGAGGCTGGTCGGGGTTCTTCTGATGGGCCGCGTAGATTGCCGCATAGTCGGGCAAATCGAATTTCGTATTCAGGAATTTGGGCCCGCCCTTGGCCACCACCAGGGCCAGCACCGTTTCCCGCCGGGTCTCGCTGTGAGTCTCCAGCTTGAAGCGCTCCTTCAGCATCGATCGCATCATCAATTGAATCTGGTACAAGGCGTCCGGGCTGGGGGTGGGCGAGTTGGGGTTTTGAGCGCCCTTAAACTTTTCGGCCAACGCATCGTCAACTTTCGCATCCACATCAAATTGCTCGGTCCTGATCCAGGAAGGCCCGCCCACAAGCTGGCTGGGCCGCAAAGCGTCATAGGGCGGAATCGAGCTCTGCCCGTAGGCGAATTCAATCAGGAAGCGCGTGTTCAAGTTGATCATCTTGAACCCGCTCGCCGTGACCTCGTGCATGGCATAGGGATCCCCGGAGTGGTGAGGCTTGACGGAGACCACCTCAAACGAGGGCAGGGAATCGGGCGGCGATTGGGCGCCGATGGGCACGGCGATGGCGAACGTAAGCGCGAGGGCGAGAAGAACGTTCATGGGCGTTCGATCATATCAATTACGAGATCACCCAGGGATCCCCGAGTTGGTTGCAATTTCAGCCAGATCTGTTGCTCAGGTGTTTCCTTGCCAGGATGGGCGGAAGTGGTTACAATGTACATACGAGGTGACCATCGCTATGAAAATTGAACTTGTGCGCGTTGGCAATTCGCGCGGCATCCGGATTCCCAAGCCCCTGATTGAGCAATGCGGCTTCGGGGATTCGGTGGAACTTCGGATTGAGAACAATCATCTGGTCGTTATCGCGTCTCGCCAGCCGCGCGAGGGCTGGGAAGAAACCTTCCGTGTAGCCGGGTCGTCACTGAGCGACGAAGTGTTGCTGGACGACGCGCCGAGCCATTTTGATCGCGAGGAGTGGCGCTGGTGAGCGACTCCCCGCGACTCGACGAGGTCTGGCTGGTGTCACTCGATCCCACCGAGGGAGCGGAAATGCAGAAGACCCGCCCTTGCCTGGTAGTATCGCCGGATGAGAGCAACCGGCACTTGCGAACCGTTATCATCGCCCCCATGACTACCGTGATGCGGCCCTGTCCGACCCGGGTGGCGCTCACCTTCCAGGGCAAGCAAGGCCAAGTGGCGCTCGACCAGCTCCGCGCCATCGACCGTAATCGCCTGGTCCGCAAATTGGGCCGAGTCTCACCCAAAACTGCCGTCGCAATTTCAGCCCTGCTCGTCGAAATGTTCATCCGCCCGGCGTAGCGCGGACCACCGCATTTGTGGTCCGCGGCTTTCCACGAGGTCGAACGAAACTTAGGCGATTTCACCCCGTCAGTCACGAACCGCAGACTGCGACGACGGCAGTCGGCGCTACTGCCTCAGCGCCTAGGTAGCGACCCGCGCCTTACCAATCCCACAGGATTTCGTCTTTGGCCGCGCCCGGCAGATGTACGGAGAGTTTGGTTCGCGGGCGCTCAGTGCCTTTTGTGAGGGAAATCAGCAAGTCCGCGCCGTTTTCCAGATGAACGGTTGCATGGTAGAACCACCAGCGCTGCGAGTTGGCATTGCCTTTTCTCCGAAACTCACCACCTTGGTTTTCCGGAACAACCGTTATGCGCGCGTTGTGGAGTAATTCAATCGCCTCCTTCGAGACGAAAACGAAACGGTCACTGTGCGTGGAGGCTTCTTTCTCCAGATCATTTAACGTGAGTTGTATCGGCTGCCCCGGGGCTACATTGTCACTCTCCATGAGAAAACTCCCGATTCCTCGGTAGGCGAACCATATTGGAGAGCCCAAATGATTGGCGGCGCCTAAGGCGACTTGCCACATCGCGACCAGCACGAAGCCGATTGCGAGGGTTAGCGCGACCAAGGGGATCAGCCTGCGTAGTACGACACGCGCCCCGGCAATGGCCTGCTTCTTAAACATCCGGTAACTTTGCAGCACGGCCAGAAACGCGACCGGAATCCAGGCGACAAACCTTTCGCTACCCCAGCGATTGGCATAGGATTCCGGCACGAGCATAACGCCTCGAAGGCCTGACTGGAGTAATTCTCCATGCCAAGCATGCGGACCCCCATCGACGCAGCGATACAGATACACGTCCAACCGGAGATTTCCGTAAGGGTTAAATGTCGAACTGAGCAGCGGGAGAACAAATCTTTCAGCGAGCCAAAAGCCCGCGTACGGTGCAAACAGGATTGCCCACAGCATGGGCACCACCCACAACGCAGCCGTCACGGTTCCATCCGTTGCGCAGGAGCACCAGAAGGCGGCGGCGGTTATGGTCACCACCGCCCAAAGCCACTGGCTCGGATAACCCGGCCGATCCGGCAGCACGCTCATCCCCAACAGATTTTGGCCGGCGGCGAGCAGAAGCAGCGGCACCACGCCTGCGCAGAGCACTCCCGCGAATAGAGCCGTCAGAAATTTCACGAGCCACTGAGTCCGCGCCGAAATGGGCAGGGTCAAATGCCAGGAGTGGCGGCCGGAGGTTCTCTCGTCCCCCAGCGAGATGCACCCGGCCAATACAGCAAGCAGTATCGCGCCCGCCAGGCCCACACCTCCAGCCGTAGTGGGCATGAACCTGACGTGTTCGCGCTCATGCAAGACCTGGTACGCGGTCACGGCGCTCCAGCCGATGGCCGTCAGGATC
>JASHSC010000350.1 GCA_030036915.1 Terriglobia bacterium | reverse complement strand
TACCGGCCCCACTTCTAATGGCCGTGATGCGGCCGCCGTGGTAACCACCACTGGCGTGGGCGCGGCGATTGGCGCTGCCGCTGACTGGGGCACCGGAGCCGCAATTGGCGCAGGCGCCGGACTCGTGGCCGGATTGGTGGGCGTGCTGGTAACGCGTGGCCGCCCCACCGTGATTTACCCCGAGTCGCAATTGACCTTCAAGCTTTCCAAGCCCGTCACCTTCTCGACCGAACGGGCTCCCCAGGCGTTTGTTGACGCCCGGACTTTAAATACTCAAAGCGCCGGCATGCAGGGTCCTCCGCCAGGTTACGGGCGCGGTTATGCTCCCTGTGCCGGACCGGGTTGCGCTCCCTATCCGCCGCCTTACTACTACGGTCCCTACTACCCCTATTATCCGTACCCCTACTACTGGGGACCGACGATTGGTTTCTACTATAGCGGATTTTACGGGGGAGGCTTTTACGGACGAGGCTTTTATCGGCGCTAACAAGTGTGTCCCTTGCTGACTTGTCAGCATTTAATCCTCCGCAGACCGCCGGCCTGCCCCATCTAAGGATCAGGCCGGCGGGTTTTTTTCTTCCCTCAATTCTCACCGCGGATTATGGCGGTGACGCCAAGTGTCCCGGCCCCTCTCAAACGCCTATAAGTCTCTGCATCGGAACGGGCTACTTTTTTCGCTAGGTCTGCTGGTTCAGGTGCAAGCTTGACGGCGGCATCCGACGTCGCGCCGAAAGACAGATAGTGAGTCAATTCGAAATTTCGGCGTAGGGACACCCCTCGCCCTGCGGCCCATAGCCTTCGGGCGACGGGTCGCGGGTGCCCTGCCGCAGCATGGCGGCGGCAAAGGGCAGGGACAAGCCCTGCACCTACGGAAATCAGACTGACCCACTACAGAAAGGCAAGGTCATTTGCGGATGGCAAGCTGCCGCAAGCGGTTCGGGGCGCGTCCCGTTCAGACCGTAGCGCACGCGCAGTCCCGCCATGAACTTCGAGATTTTTTCCGGATACTCTCCGCTCAGGTAAGCCGACCGCGCATAGAGCCGGTGATAGCGATTAACGAGCTGAGGAAACTCCTTTTCAAGAAACGGCATAAAGTGTTTCATGGCAGAGGGCATCAGAAACAGCACGTTCGCGTAAAGGCCGCAGGCACCGGCCTCCGCCGCGCGGGCCGCCAGCGCTTCCAGCATGCGCGGCGCGTCATTCAGCCCAGGCAGAATGGGCATCACGTTCACGCCCACTCGCACTCCGGCCTGGTCCAGCTTGCGGACGGCCTCCAGGCGCTGCGCGGGCGTGGGGGCTTTCGGTTCCAGCAAGCGCGCCAGGCGTTCGTCGATCGTGGTTACGGTCATGTGGATGCTGAAGCGATGCTTGCGTGCGAGGGCTCGGTGCAGGTCAAGGTCACGCAGCAGCAGCACCGACTTGGTGGTGATGGAAAGATCCAGCCCCTGGAAGTCCGCGAAGACCTCAAGAATCCGCCGGGTGATTTCAAACTGTTTTTCCGCGGGCTGGTAGGGATCCGTGGCGGTGCCGAGGGCGATGGGCAAACCCTTATCGCGCCCATGGCGAAGCTCGGCGCGCAAAAGGTCTGCCGCATCGCTCTTGGCGTAGATTTTGCGCTCAAAATCGCGGCTGTCCCACATCTCCATGAATTCGTGCGTGTAGCGGGCGTAGCAGTATTGGCAGCCGAACTCGCACCCGCGATAGGGATTGATGGTCCAGGCGAAGGGCCTGCGCCCGTTGGACTGGCGGTTGAGCGTGGAGCGTGCCTCTAGGCGGAAGTATTCCACCTCAGCCCGCTCGCGCAATAAGGGACTTTGCGCGGCCAAGCGCGCAATGCCCACCAGCGGGGATTTCTCGGCGATTTCTTGCAGCGAATTACAGCCCATGCGAGCCTCCCTTGAACGAGATGAACGTAGTTTCGCTTTTTATTCGCCTTTTGTCAAGAGGGAGGATTTTCGGTGATGCCGGTCAGTTTTCCGCCGGCCTTTCGATGTGAATAATCACGATCATTTCCACCGGGGCTTTGGTGGGTTTCAGTCTCAGCCCGAGTTGTTCCTTAAGGGCGCTGGCTGGCGCAGACACCCGCCTTTTGGTGTCTGCGAGAAAACGCTACCTGGAACATGTGAAAAAATCGAATTTCGGGGCGTTATCCACAATCTAAACCATTGAAAGCGAGTTTTGCCAAAGTTAGTAAACCTGATTTTTTCGGCGCGGCTGCGCAAAGAACTCCTTTATTCAAGAGGAGAGCTAGCGGCCTCATCGGGGACGCTACGTGCAAACCCCCTACCCCCAAAAACCACCTCGTCCACATTCCTTGCATCGATATATAATTGAGACGCAACTTTTTTGATGGACTCTGGAGAGATGAGAAAATCATTTATACGCTTTTGCCCCGCTGAGGGGGTATTGTTTCTCGCCGCATTGATTTTCCCGGTGGCTGCACTGCCGGCTTCCGGCCCCTCACCCTTTCCGTGTGTGGGAAGCCTGGACGTCAGCCGCTTTAAATTGCTGGTCCAGCCGGCAAAAGGCGGCACGCCCCTCCCCGTTCAGGAGGTCAACATCATTGATGCCGGGGATAAGGTGAAGTACGAACCCCTGCACATTCCGCCCGCGTATCGCGACAAGGCCAAAGTGGCGCTGATCCTGGTTGCCGCTCCAAAACCCGAAGCCAAAAAAGAGGACAAGGCAAAGACCGATGAGAAGAAGGAAAGCGGGGAGGCGGAGGAGTCGGGAAAAGAAGAGTTGAAGGAAGCGAAGGCGGATATCCATGTGCTTGACGCACTCCCGGCAAAAGACGCCGAGACCTGGACCGCTCCGGCGCGCGCCAGCGTGGTGGGCGTGGTTTTCGGCCCGCATGGGCTGGATGTGAAAAAGGTCAACTCGCTTGTGGACAAAAACCCAGACCTGATTCCGGAATTGACCCAATATGCGGAGCAGACGGCTAAGGTGGGAGCGCTGGTGGAGGCGCTGAGCGAATACCAGCAGGAACCGGACTCCAACCGCGATTTGAGCGCGGCGCTGGCAGGCTTTGGGAGTCAATATAATGTGGCGATCCCCAAGCTCGACGTCACTGCAACTCCCAGCCAGCAAGCCGCGGTTCTGTTGCAGGCCACCATGCCCTCGTTGCAGACTTTCGATCCGATTTCTTCCACGCCGACCGGAATGGTGGCCCAGTCCGCAGGCCTGGCGGGTGCCGTGGCCACCATGTTTTTCGGCTCACCCGTGGGACTTGCGGCGGGAGGCGCGGCGCTCTTTTTGAACCTGCGAACCATGGTCTTTCCGGACAGCGATTTCCGCTCCGCCTTCACGCAACCTTTTCAACCTGACGGCTTGGCGTTGTGCGCAAAGAATGAACCGCCGAAGCCGCGCACGCGGGAAGCTTATCTTTGGATGATGGATGTTCCCAACACTGAGGCGCCCACCGGAAGCCTGGCCGAGACGGCATATCTTCCCATTGGCGGCAAATCCACCATCAAGATTTCCATCGCCAGGCCCGGCGATCCCAAGGTTCTCCCTCGCGCACATGGCTGGGAACTTGTCTCGGCCAAGACTCACGCCGACGTCCCGGTAAAAGTTCAATGCGGGTCTCCCGATGATTCTCTGGAGCTCGACTTGACGCAAACCAAATTGCCGCCGGGTGAATATCATCTGGCCGCCTTGTGGGACTGGGAGCCGCTCCAAGTGAAGGGCGATGTCGACCTGAAGCCGCTGGGAGATTTTGCCAAGTCAAAAATTTCCCAGGAATCCGCCGACCATTTGGTGGCGGGAGCGGGGACAGTGAAAGTGGAACTGACCGGCGCGGACTTTGAGTTCGTAGATAAAGTGGCGATGGCGAAGGCCGGCGAAAAGAAGGCAACGCCCAAGGACCTGAATTTCGATTTGCCCAAAGGCGCGGCGCAGGGCGACCAGGAAACCATGCTCGCGGACATTGATACCTCAACGTTGGTTGCGGGGAATTATCGACTGATCCTGACGCAAACCAACGGATCAACGCACGACATCCCAGTGGTAATTCATCCTCCCAATCCCACGCTGGATGGATTGCCCGACCGCGCCAATCTGGGCGAAACTCAGCAGACTTTAACTTTAAGAGGCACACGGCTGGAGCGGATCACTCGCGTGACCTCGCCCGATGCCGTGTGGGACCTGGCCGCCGTGAAAGCGGATGACCGCGAATTGACGGAACGCAAGGCGGCGGTGAAGCTGCAAGCCGCGGCCCATCGCGGCGACATGCTGACGGCGAGCGTCTTCGTTGAGGATATCGATGAACCCCTTAAATTTCCCGGGGCGTTGGAAGTGGCGGGCCCGCGCCCCAAAATTTCGGGAGTAAGCCTTTCACTCGCCCAGCAACCCGACGTGCAATTAGACCAGGGGGAGATTCCCGCAGGGGCGGTCACCAGTTTTTCTCTCGCGACTCAGAACATTGATGCCCATCCCACACTGTCGCTTACCTGCGCCAATGAGGGTTTTATCAAATCACCGCTGGTCCTTCATCCCGGCGATCGGACAGCCGGCGCGCAACTGGACTTTTCGGGCGAGGACGGACTCTTTCTCTCTGTCGATCCCGGAGAGGTGGGGCAATCCGGATGCCAGTTGGCCGCAATGCTCACCACGGATGGCGTAGGAACTTCGGACCCGGTCGTTCTCGGCCGCCTCATCCGCCTGCCCCGCATCGAGAAGTTCACGCTCAGCGAGGACA
>JASHSC010000349.1 GCA_030036915.1 Terriglobia bacterium | reverse complement strand
AAACTGCGCAAACGAATGTTTGCCGTTACCAGCCACTATCTTTTCACGATCAATTCGTAAATACGATTCAGGTCGTCAGCGGAAAAATAGCTGATTTCGATCCTTCCGCGTTTTTCGCCCCCACGCACCTTCACGCGCGTGCCGAGCGCGCGTTCCATCTCGAGCACGGCAGCGCGCAGGTTGGCGTCAAGCTTTTGCTGCTCGTCGGCATTGGGTTTCTTCGCCGGCGTCGAGTCGCGCAGCGCTGCCAGATTTTCCACCTGCCGTACTGACAGGCCCTGCTTCACGGCAAGGTTCGCCAGTTGCACCTGCGCGGCGGCGGAATCGAGCGCCAGGAGGGCGCGCGCGTGCCCCGCGGAAATCTGCGACTCTGCCACCATTTGCTGCACTTCCGCCGGCAGGCGAAGCAGGCGCAAGGTATTGGTGACTGTTGAGCGGTCCAGGCCCAGGCGTTCGGCGATTTCCTCATGGCTCAAGCCGTGCTTGTTTTGCAGCGCGGAATATCCGTGCGCGGCTTCGAGCGGATTCAGGTCCTCGCGCAGGAGGTTTTCAGTAAGTGCCAGCTCCAGCGCGTCCCGGTCGCCGATTTCACGCACTACGGCGGGAATGGCCTCGAGGCCCGCCTCGCGCGCCGCTCGCCAGCGCCGCTCGCCCGCGATCAACTGGTAGCGGCTGCCCGAGCGCCGCAGCAGCACCGGCTGCACCACGCCGCTCGCGCGAATCGAATCCGCCAGCTCCTTCAGTTTATCCGCGGAGAATGCACGCCGAGGCTGGAAGGGATTGGGGTCAATCTGCTCGACGGAAACATCCTCTAATCCCGTGCTGGCGGTTTCAACCGTGTGCAGCAGCGCGTTAAGCCCGCGCCCCAGGGCTTTTCTGGTCATGATGGATGACCTCCTTGGCCAGCTCGACGTAGCTCGTGGCGCCCTTGCAATCCTTGTCGTAAAGCACCACCGGCTTGCCGAAGCTCGGTGCCTCCGCCAGCCGCACGTTGCGCGGGATCACCGTGGAAAAAACCTGGTCGCCGAAGAAATCGCGCAAATCGTCGCGCACCTGCTGGGAAAGATTGGTGCGCTCGTCGTACATGGTCAGCAGAATTCCCTCCACCGCCAGGTGCGGGTTGAGCGTTCGCCGAATTCGTACCAGCGTGTCGATGAGTTCGGTGACGCCCTCCAGCGCGAAATACTCGCACTGCACGGGGACGATCACGGAATCCGCCGCCACCAGCGCGTTGAGCGTCAACAGATCAAGTGCTGGGGGGCAATCAAGCAGGATAAAATTAAACTGGCCGCGCACATCGCTCACTTTCTTTCGCAGCACCTGCTCGCGTTCGGGTTGGTCGACGAGCTCCACAGATGCCCCCACCAGGTTTTTTTCCGAGGGGATCAGGTTCAGTCCTTCCACGGCGCTGGCCAGAATCAAATCCTTGAACGCAACACCGTGCATCAACCCGTGATAAATTGAGCGGCGCGCCGGGTCTCGAGGGAATCCCAGCCCGCCTGTGGTGTTCGCTTGGGGGTCGCAATCGATCACCAGCGTCCACATTTCCTGCTGGGCCAGCGCCGCTCCCAAGTTTATGGCCGTAGTGGTTTTGCCGACTCCTCCTTTCTGATTGGCAATAGCGATGACTTTTCCCAAATTCTTCCCCAAAAATCCCGATTTTTTGTGAATCTAACAGAGCCGGCAGTTTTGCGCAAGTTGCGAAGGGTCGAGCCTATGCGGTTGCCGTCAATGCCCCGTCCGTCTGGAGTGCTGGAGCTTGCTTCCGCTTTCTGGCCCGCCACCTTGCTGTTGGCCGAAGGTGCGCCTGCGAGCAGACACGCTGAAAGCGGTCCCGCCAAGGCGGGACCACGGTCTAGAAGAGATGTACCAGAAAGTCGCGCGGTTTTCATGCACATCGTCAAAACTGACGAGATCCAAGAGAGTCGCTAGAACTTGCCGCGCGCCAGCGGGCCGTGAACGCCTCATTCCTCGTTGTCATGCAGGCCCGGCGAGTGCTCTACAAGATCGAGGGGCACCGCAGATGCTATCGGCCTTGTTTTCACGAACATCGCAGGTTCCATCGTCTAACCCCTTGTCGATCATCAACATCGCAGGTTCAACCTTCATTTTTTGTTTCCCCCGCGTCTCCACCTGCGATCCCCTCGAGTAATTCTCGTGCACCTGCTGCCCGGAACAATCGACCACATTTAGCGCAATTAAATTTCCCCGATCCTTTGTTTTCATAAACATCCCCGGATGCACCTTCATTTTGCCGTTTCCACCCACCAATTCCGGAGCGCGATCCTTTGTTTTCAATCATTTCTGGGGATATACCCACAATAGGGCATTCTGCATTCAACTTACTTCGGGTCAGGTGGCTTAAGGCATCGTTCTCCCAGCACCGTAGATTGAGAGATTGGCGAAAAAACTCCGAGTGGCCCCGCCCGCTCGAAGCGTTGATGCGCACATTGGCCTCTCCCCACCGAGTGACCGGTCCACGGGAATTCCGCCGGCAGGCGTCGAGCAATGGAGCGGTAAGCGTCGGATATTTGCGCAACGACATAGCTTCCTCTAAATAATATCCGCAGTTGGCGATAACGAAATGGTAACTAGATTTATCTGGTTTTGTCAAATGCCTGTAGAACAATTTTTGGGCAGGCGGCTGCTCGACCTCATGGGAGCTCCGCGCTCCCGGTTCAACCGGGCCGGGCGACCGGGGTTATCTGGACTAAGCGTGCTGGACTTCACCCATTGCGCCCGCGGGCAGCGTGATTCGAAAGGTTGTCCCTCGGTTGACTTCGGTGGAGAAGTCGATCGCTCCGTTGTGGAGTTGGACCACGCGGAACGCCATAGCCAGTCCCACTCCGGTTCCACCGGGCTTGGTGGTATAGAAGAGGGAAAAGATTCTTTTTTGCGCCTCGGGTGGAATGCCCACGCCCGTATCGCGAATCTCCAGCTCGACAAAGCCGGGACGGGAATGGGGAGTGATCGTCAGCTCGCCGCCCTGGGGCATGGCCTGGCATCCATTCAACACCAGATTCAGCAGCGCCTGCTTAATGAGGTCGCGATCCACGCGCACCGGGGGGGTGGCGCCATTGGGGGTGAAGATCAAACGCACCTTATTGCCGCGAGCTTGCGGTTCGGCCAGCGCGAACACCTCGCGCACGAGCGGCTCCACCTCCGCTTCGGCGGTTTGGATCTCCACGGGGCGGGTAAAATCCAGAAAAGTTTTCACCACTCGATCGAGCCTGCGGATTTCTTCTCCCAGAATCTCCACTTGCGGCTGCACGGTCGCACCGCCGTCGCCAAGCCGGGCCTTCAGAACCTCAAGTTGCAGAACCATGGCATTCAACGGATTCTTAACTTCGTGCGCAACCCCCGACATCAGACGGCCGATGGCGGCGAGCTTGGTAGTGGTGTCAATCTGGTCCTGAAATTCCGCGCGCGAACCTGTATCGCGCAAAGTAACCAGGCAGCCCAGGCGCTCGGGACCTTCACCCACGAACTGGGCGTTCGCCGCGACGCGCGGGGAGGGAGCGCCGGGCTGGTCCACGGTTTTCCATAGCAGCGATTTGTGGGTCTGGAAAGTCTCACGCAAGGCCTGATGCAGGGAATTTGACAGCGAGAAGATCTCATTCGCCGTGCGGTGCGCCGACACGTCTACGTCCTCGCCCAGAAAGCGCTCGGCCGCCGGCGTTGCCAGCACCAATCGATCCTGTTGGTCGAAGAGCAGCAAGCCGTCACTCAGGTTGGCGAAGAGCTGGTCAAGGTTTTCCTGGAGTCGTATAAACGCCGCCTTCTCGCCGCGTATCTGCTCACCCAAAAGGTGGAGTTTGGAGGAGAGTATGCCCCATTCATCGCTGCGCTTGAGCGTCACGGAGCCCGAGTACTCGCCGCGCGCCAGCAGATCCACGCTTTGGGAAATATTTTCCAGAGGGCGCAGCGCCAGATAGGACACGACTCCCGCCGAAAGCGTGGCGAAGACAATGGCCATGAGCGACAGCAGCAGAGCCTTGCGAAGGTCCGACCCGATCTCCTTGCCGAGCAATATTGTTGAGACACCCACCCGTACATCCCCCAGCGGGCGTTGGCCCATGGCGAGCGGCAGGGTGACCTCATAAATCTGCGGCGCGCCGAAAATTTCTCTGAGTTGGCGATACATTCCCGCGTCCAGAAGCTGCGAGTAGGGCGGGGCGGGGGCGAGGGGTTTAGTGGCTTCGGCAGGGTAACTTACCAGCACCGCCAGGTTCGTATCGGTGATCGCAACGTAATCCACGAAGAGAAAATTCCCGCCTACCGCGGATTCCATCGCGGAATTCAACCCGGGGTCCGATGCCAGACCCGACTGCACCACGCTGCGCAATGCGGAAAGGTCCTGTGGGTTCTCGCCCTCCGGCATGTGGCTTCCCTTGAGCGCCGTATAGGCCTGGTGGTAGACCTCGTTGGCAACGTATTCGCCTTTGATCTGAATTTCCAGAAGGGCCTGGCGGGTTAAGTGGGATATATAAAACGTAGAGGTGTCCACGACCACCAGGAGGACCAGGAGGGTGAACAGCGCAGTGACCTTAGCTTTGAGGCGCAGCCTCATATTCTTTCAACTTGTTGTGCAGGGTTTTTAAACTGATTCCCAGGAGTTCCGCCGCGCGAGTCTTGTTGTTGTCCGTGAACGACACCGTTTCCTGGATCAGGCGGCGCTCGGCATCCGCCACGGTCATTCCCGGCTGCAATCGCAAGCCGTCGCCCGGTCCGGTCACCAGCGTCCGGCCGAAGTCGGGCCCCAGGTTTTCCTTCCCCAGAATATCACCGGAGCAGGTAACGAGCGCACGCTCCAGAGCGTTGCGAAGCTCCCGAACATTGCCCGGCCACGTGTAACGCCGCAGGGCCTCGAGCGCTTCCGGGGAAATGCTCTTCACGGAGCGGCCATGCTTGCGGTTCAGGCTCTCAATGAGCGCTACAGCCAGGTCCGGAAGATCGTCCAGATGCTCGCGCAGGGGCGGCATGGCCACCTGCACCACGTTCAGACGGAAATACAAGTCGCGGCGGAGTTGCCCCTCGGCGACGGCCTGTTCCGGCACCTTGTTGGTGGCCGCCAGGACGCGCACGTCGACGGAGATTTCCGACTTGCTCCCCAGCCGCCGAACCTTTGAATCCTCCAGCACGCGCAGCAGCTTCGCCTGCGTGGCCAGCGGCATTTCGCCGATTTCGTCCAGCAGCAGCGTTCCACCGTCAGCCAGCTCGAAGCAGCCGATGCGCCGCTCTACCGCTCCCGTGAATGCGCCTTTTTCGTGGCCGAAGATTTCACTTTCCATCAGCGACTCCGGAATCGCCGCGCAATTTACCGCGACAAAGGAATTCGCTTGGCGCGGGCTCAGGTCGTGAATCGTCCTCGCCGCCAGTTCTTTGCCTGTTCCGCTCTCGCCGGTGATCAGTACGGAGGCGCTTGAAGGCGCCACCATTCCAATCAAGCGCATAACCTCCTGCATGGGTGCTGACTGGCCCACCAGGCTCCCCAGGACGCCCAGATCGCGCAAGCGGCGATGTGCCACCTCCAACTGCCGCTCGCTTTCCTGGCGCTCCAGGCAGTTGCGCAACTCCACCTGAAGACGCTTGGGGTCCACAGGCTTTTCAAGAAAATTGTAGGCGCCGAGCTTGGTGGCTTCCACGGCTTCTTCGATTGTCCCTTGGCCCGTCAGCATGATGAAGCGCACGCCGGGACGCGATTCATGAAGCTGCCGCAGTAAATCCATGCCGGTCACTTGCGGCATGCGCAGATCGGAGATGACCACGGCAGGATTGAAGGCAGCAATTTTGTCCAGAGCCTCCGCGCCGTCTCCCGCCGCGTCGGTTTCATAACCCCAGGCGGCCAGCAGGTCGCGCAAACCCTGCCGCGCGTGCGGATCGTCTTCCACCACCATGATTTTTCCCAGCTTGCTCACGCCTGGAACCTCCGGGTAAAGATATATTATACAGCCTCGCAGTTCTCTCCGTCCTGCGAGGCCGAAATAAGCGCCTAGCAAACCCTCCGCAACCAGCACTGTTGCGGAAAGTGTTCCAACTGAGCCGTAGGCCTTAAAAGTATGATGCACAACTACTGGGTCCGCGTCTTGCGGCTTTTCTCGCCACTGTGTTAACTTCGTCAATCCGCCGTTTTGCGGAGACTTCTTCTGTGTAAGAGGACGAATGATTCTCACCCTGGCGGGGCGAATTCCCCGCATCGCTGCATCTGCTTATGTTGCGCCCAGTGCCGAGATCATCGGCAGTGTGGAGATTGGCGAGAACTCCAGCGTGTGGTTCCAAAGCGTGTTGCGGGGCGACATTGAACCCATCCGCCTTGGGGCGAACAGCAACCTCCAGGACGGAACGATTGTGCACACCATGCTCGGCGCGCCCGTCACGGTGGGAGACTGGGTAACGGTGGGCCATCGAGCCGTTTTGCACGGCTGCACGATTGAGAATAATTGCCTGATCGGAATGGCCGCCGTGCTGCTCAATCATGTCCGCGTGGGCGAGGGTTCGATTGTCGCGGCGGGGGCCGTGGTGGCGGAATACACCATCATTCCGCCGCGCAGCCTGTACATGGGTGTTCCTGCCCGACTCAAGCGCGCGGTGATGGAAGAGGAACAGGAATTCATCAGGAATCACGCCGAAAATTACCTGAAGTATAAGGCCAATTATTTGGCCGAGAAGAAATCGTAGGGGCGACCCTCGTGGTCGCCCTTGGCCGGGCACGACCTGTCGCCCGACGACGGCTTTAGGTCACAGGTCGAGGCCTACCCCTACGAATATTGAATTGCGAGAGTTCAGTGTCGAACCGAACCGAACCTATCCGCTCCGTAAAGGGCACGCGCGACCTGCTGCCCCCGGATACAAATTTGTGGCAGCGCGTTGAGGCGGAGGCGCACCGCACGTTTGCCGCATATCACTACGGCGAAATCCGCACGCCGATTCTGGAGGAGACAGCGCTCTTTGCCCGCGGCGTGGGCACCGAAACGGACATCGTGATGAAAGAGATGTACACGTTTCAGGACCGGGGCGAGGAATCCCTGACGCTACGCCCGGAAGCGACGGCTTCTGTGGTGCGTGCTTACATTGAGCACAGCCTTTACAACGTGGGCGGCGTACAGAAACTTTACTACATTGGTCCCATGTTCCGCCGCGAGCGTCCGCAAAAAGGCCGCTACCGCCAGTTTTATCAAATCGGCGCAGAAGTTCTGGGGTCAGAGAGTGCGCTGGTGGACGCGGAAATCCTCGAGATGCTCGTTTTGTTTCTGGAGCGCGTGGGAATCCGCGAGTATCAGCTTCTGCTCAACTCCGTGGGCTGCTCCACTTGCCGTGCGGCGTATCTCGAGATTCTTCGCAAGGCTCTTCAGGACGTGAAAGGCCAGATGTGCGAGGATTGCCGGCGCCGCGCGGATACCAATCCTCTGCGTGTGCTCGATTGCAAAGTGGAGGCGGACCAGCCGATTATTG
>JASHSC010000348.1 GCA_030036915.1 Terriglobia bacterium | reverse complement strand
TGATTCTGGGCGCCTCGGCGACTTGGGTGGGAAAATTCCTGTTGGAGCGGCGGGTGATCTTCAACATCATCGCCGGCGTCGTGGTGATTATTTTTGGATTGCACCTCACCGGACTGGTGAAGATCCCGTTCCTGTATCGCGAAGCGAGGCTGGATACTGGTGCGCCGAAGCGCGGCCTCGGCGGCGCTTTCCTCATGGGATTCGCTTTTGCGTTCGGGTGGACCCCCTGCATCGGCCCGATTCTGGCGGCGATTCTGACTCTTGCCGCGCAGCGCCAGACGGTGTTTCAAGGAATGTTCCTGCTCGCTATCTATTCCGCCGGGCTGGCAATTCCGTTCCTGGTCACCAGCGTGGGCCTCAGCAGCTTCCTGAAGTTCTATAAAGGATTCCGGAGACACTTGCAGGCAGTGGAAGTTGCGTCAGGAGTTCTACTGATTGCGCTGGGCGCGCTCATGGCAATTAATAAATTGACGATCATTTCCGGTTATTTCACTTTCTTGAACCGGTTTTCATTGTAGGGCCGATTAGCGTTCGGCCCGAGGTAAGGCTAAAGATGCATCCAATTTTGATTCATATCGGCTGGTTCCACCTTCCCACCTACGGTGTGCTGTTGGTCACAGCTATTCTGGGGGGAATCTTTATCGCCATGCGCCTGGGACGGCGAGTGGGCCTGGATTCCTCGCTGGTATTGGATTTTTGCACCTGGCTCATCCTGGTGGCGCTGGTGGGCGCAAAAGTATTGATGGTGGTGACGGAGTGGAGTTATTACCGCGACCACCTTGGAGAGATCTTCAGCCTGTCAACCTTCCTGGCGGGCGGAGTTTTTTACGGTGGCTTCCTGGCGGCGCTCATCTTCACCGTGTGGTATGTGCGCGTGCAAAAGATTTCGTTCTGGAAGCTGGCGGATGTGCTGGCGCCCGGCGTGGCGCTGGGCCAGAGCGTGGGGCGCCTGGGATGCTTCAGCGCCGGATGCGATTACGGCAAACCTACGACAATGCCATGGGGAGTGGTCTTTACCAGCAAATTTGCCCACGAGGTTACGGGAGTGCCGCTGGGGCTGCACCTGCACCCCGCGCAGCTTTATGAATCCTTCGCCACCTTCGTGATTTTTGGCTTATTGTTGTGGTGGTTTCCAAGAAAAAAACGGGATGGAAATATCTTCCTCGGTTACGTGGGGCTTTATGCCGTGGCCCGATTCTTCCTGGAGTTTCTGCGCGGCGACCCGGACCGGGGTTTCGTGTTCAATCACCTTCTCTCGACGTCGCAGCTCATCGCGATATTGGCCCTAGCAGGGATCGCCGCGGTTTTCATCTGGCGCTGGATTCATGGATATGGAAAATTGCAGGCGAACCCGAAGGATCAAACCGAGCGGAGCGAATCCCATGTAGGCGCGGCGACGCGCTAAACCTGGTCACGCTGTGCTCGGGTGGCTGCTGCGCCGCTGCGGTAAATCAGTCGGGCCGTGGCGCGAAATCACTTTGAGGTTTGAACTGTGGAAGAACCAACACCCATCGAGAGTTCACCTGGGACGCCAAATCCGCCGGAGGTTCAGCCTTCCCCACCGCCCCCGCCGCCACCCCCCGCATCCAAGCAAGCCAAGGTCGCGGCCGGCGCTCTGCTGGCCCTTGTTCTGGTGGTGGGCCTTTATTACGTTAACCGATTTTGGATTGCGCCCGCGGTGAAGGCGCAATCGAAAAGCGGCACGGATCATCCTCTGGCGCCCTCGTTCTCTCTGACGGACATCACCGGCAAGCCGCTCGCTCTGAGTGACTACCACGGGAAAGTGGTGGTGCTCGACTTCTGGGCGACCTGGTGTGGGCCCTGCCAGCTTGAGATTCCGGGTTTCATTGACCTGCAAAAGCGCTATGCGGCCCAGGGATTTACCATGATCGGCATTTCCATGGACGATAGTGCGGAGCCGGTTGTTGATTACTACAAGGAAAAGCAGATGAATTACCCTGTGGCGCTCGGAAACGACCGTCTGGCGGAACTCTTCGGAGTCAACCAGGGCTATCCCACCACCTTTGTGATTGGGCGCGACAGCCGCATTTACGCAAAGCATGTGGGTGCGTACGATCCCGCGGTTTTTGAGACGGAAATCAAGGAATTGCTGGCCGCCAATGAGTCGGGCGCGCCTAAGGATTTTCAGCAGGCAGGCCAGCTTTTTCCCGACGAAAAAGTTGAGCTGGGCAACCCCGCCACCATCGATTCGGAAGTGCCCGGCATCGACCTGACCAAGCTGACCGCCGACCAAAAGGATGCGTACAAGAAAATCCTGAGTGGGAAAAAGTGTACCTGTGGCTGCAATCGCAATTTGCTTGAATGCCGCCGGGTGGATCGCACTTGCGGGACCAGCCGAAAGCTTGCGCAGGACGAATTGGACGCCATGCTGAAAGTCAAGGCTCCTGACGCCACCGCGAAATAATTTCGCTGCAAAATTGAACTTCGAGGGGATGGATATAACGGCAAATGCGGATGATTCTGTGGGCATGCGTATTGAATTTGCTGGCGACGGGACTGGCCTTCGGTCAAATAAACAATTCCGTGGTGGAAGCCCGGGCGGTGATTTCCACCAATGCGGCGCACGCCGACTCACCCGTGAAGCTCGCCGTCTTGGCGCAGGTGGCGGCAGGCTATCACATCAACGCTCACAAGCCCTCCCAGGATTACTTGATTCCGACCGAAGTCAAGGTGGATGCGAGCGATCAGTTCACGGTGAAGAGCCTGGTTTACCCCAAGGGGGTGCCTCAGAAGTTCGCTTTTTCCGACACCCCACTTTCCGTCTATGAGGGCAACGTGGCCGTGGGCGCCATCCTCCAAACTGCCAAGGCGGTTGCGCCGGGCACATACATGGTGAAGGGGAAATTCGCTTACCAGGCCTGCAACGATCACGCCTGCCTTCCGCCGGCCAGTGTGCCGCTGAGCGTAACCATAAGAATCGTTCCCCACAATGTGCCGCTGAAACCGGTGGAACCCGATGTCTTCCGAAGAATCCAATTCGAGTAGCGCTCCGCCGGCCAATGCTCCCGATGGTAAACCCCGCGGTTCTGCCGGCATGGTGGCGTTGAGCCTGATCCTGCTGGCGCTACTCGTGTGGGCTATGGCTCCCGGCCGGCCGAAGTTTACACCTGCACCCCTCAGGCCTCCGCCCCCTGGGTGTCCACTCAACGCTCCCGACTTTGTCCCTTCCGATATAACTGAAATCCCGGCCCTCGATTTGAGCTCACTCTCCAAGGGGCAGCGGAACCATGCGCTCTATCGCCTGAACATGGAGCCCTGCCCTTGCGGTTGCAACGCCAGCATCGCAATCTGCCGCACGAGCCATCCCGCTTGCCCGGTTTGCGAAGATTTGGCCAGGAAGATCGTTTCGGACGAAAAGGGTGACATGAGCCAGGGGCCACAAACCACGGGCCGGAATTAATCGAAACCAGCGAGTCGAAATTCGGAGCCGGCGCCCACTCTTGAATTCCTGGGTTTGGATTTCCACTTTGACGACTGACTTCGTCCCCCTATGAAAGTTGCCATCGTATCCGACACTCACGGATATCTTGACCCTCAGCTCCCGGAACTTTTGCGCGGCGCAGACGAGATTCTCCACGCCGGAGACGTGGGGACGGCAGCCGTGCTCGACGAGCTCGGTGCGATTGCTCCCACTCATGCGGTGCGGGGAAATGTTGATCCGGAATCGCTGGGGCTTCCACCGACGCTGACACGGCGGGTTGAGGGCGTCGAAATCTACATGCTGCACGAACTCCCCAAGCCACAGTCGGTGGTGCAGAAATGGGCCGAGACGCTTCCGCTCGAGGGAAAATCGGCTGAACACTGCCGGAGATTTTTTGCTGAGTTTCCGGAAACCTGCCGGGTGGTGATCTTCGGTCACAGCCACGAGCCCTGCGCTCTGACCCTGGGCGGAATTTTGTTTTTCAATCCGGGGAGTGCGGGGAAGAAGCGCTTCTCGCTGCCCCGCTGCTTAGGACTGCTGGAAATTTCCTCGCAGGGTGTGCGCGCGACTTTTCGCGGCCTGGAAAGGTATAATGAAGGCTTGCCGGCGAGCGTATGGCTTCCCGCCGGAGGAGCAAGACTATGGTGAAACTCCTGAAATTCCTCAAAAACGCCACAGAAGTAATCACCACCGTGGGGGCTGTCTTCGCCGCGGCAATCGTAGCCGTTGAAACCTATCAAACTCTGCGCAAGAAGATTGACGCAACCAAAGGACGGCGATGAGCAGCCGGAGGCGTGTTGTCTTGAGACTTGGTGAATGCCCAACTCAACCTCAAAGGTCCGGGAGCCCAAGATGAAAAGCACGACCTTTACGTATTGGCAGGATGGGAACTACTTTCTGGGGTATTTGAACGACTATCCCGATTACCACACTCAAGGAAAGTCAAAAGAAGAACTGGTGAGTAACCTCAAAGATATGCTTAAGGACATGGAATCCGGAGAGATTCCTTACATTCGGAAGGTTGAAAAGCTGGTCCTAGCAGATTGAAAAGACGAGACCTTGTGAGGAAGCTCGAAGAGATCGGCTGCGTGCTTGTACGGCACGGCGGCAGTCACGATTGGTACACCAACCCGAAAACTAAGACCTCTCAACCGGTCCCCCGTCACAATGAAATTCATGAGGGGCTTGCAAAATCTATTCTCAAGAAGCTCACCAAAGGCCTCTAACCAGATCTCATAAAATTTGCCGCACGATTAAGCCGGGAGGTAACGCGGTCACGCCCCAGCACCAGCATGACATCAAATAATCCCGGCGCAACGCCCTGGCCGGTCAGCGCTACTCGCGCGGCGTTGATGAGCACGCCGGCTTTCACCCCTTTTTCTTCCGCCAAAGCGCGCAAGGCCCTCTCCGTGCCGGCCAAGTCAAACGGCTCGGTTGCGGCCAGGCGCGCGGCGAGTTCACCCAGAAGCGCGGGTACCGCCGCGTCCTTCCAAAACTTCTTCATCGCCTCAGGATCGTACGGAAAGTCGTCGATGAAGAACGCACGGAAGGCTCCGGCAAAATCCTTAAGCGCCCGCGCCCGCGATTGCAGCAGAAGAACCGTCTGCTTGAACTTCTCTTCTGCCTGGTCAACCGCAGCCAAATGAGGATCGAGGCCGGCACCCGAGAGTTCTTGCTTTACCAAAGGCAACAGGCGCTCTGCGGGTAAATTGCGAATGTACTCACTATTCATCCACGCCAGCTTTTCGAGATCGAAAACGGCATTGGATTTGGATACTGCCGCAAGATTGAAGGCGCAGATCATCTCCTCGATGGGGACGATTTCCTTCTGGCCGGGAGGCGTCCAACCCAGCAGGGCGAGAAAGTTTACCAACGCTTCGGGCAGAACGCCCTGCTCGCGATAGGCGCCCACGGAAGTCGCTCCATGCCGCTTGGAAAGGCGCTGCTTGTCCGGACCGAGAATCAGCGGAAGATGTGCGAACACGGGAACAGGAGCTTCGAGTGCCTCGTACATCAAAATCTGTTTCGGCGTGTTGGAAATGTGGTCAGCGCCACGGATGACGTGCGTGATGCGAAGGTCAAGATCATCGGCAACAACACCGAGGTGATACGTGGGATTGCCGTCTGAACGCAGGAGCACGAAGTCCTCAAGATCCCGATGATCGACCTCGATGCGGCCGAAAACCTGATCATCAAAGGTCGTCTGGCCCGAATCGGGAACACGAAAGCGAATGGCCGCGGGCCGCCCGTCCGCGCGCAGCCGCTCGCGCTCGGATTCGGGCAATGCGCGGCAGGTTCCGTCATATTTCCATGGCCGCCGCTCGGCTTCCGCCCTGGCGCGCTTCGCCTGGAGCTCTTCCAGCGTGCAGAAACAGGGGTAGGCGCGCCCTGCGTGCTCGAGGTTCAGCGCCATAGCGCGGTAGCGATCGAGGCGCTGGGATTGATAGATGGGCCCTTCGTCCCAGAGGAGCCCCAACCATTCCAGGCTTTCGAGTATGGCCGTGGTCAGCTCCGGCTTTGAACGGTCCACGTCCGTATCTTCAATGCGCAGAACCATGACTCCGCCGGCGCGACGAGCAAACAGCCAGTTATAGAGCGCCGTGCGCGCGCCCCCCACATGAAGATATCCGGTGGGAGAGGGGGCAAAGCGGACGCGAATGTCACTCATCATCTTGGTCGGGGATAAGAAGGTCCCCTGTCCATCGCTCAGCGGGAGGCCTGCGCAACGTTACGCCTTGCCGGGAGGTGCTTTGGGTTTGGCTGGAGAAGAGGAGGGTATCTCGGAAATGTATTTCCCTAAAACCGAACCCACGGTTCCCAGTTGCGCCAGGTCCGCTTGCGTGAAGTCGGGGCCAACCGGCTCGCCGGGCCGCGCCTTGCGGCTGATCTGAATTACCCCCACTACCTTTCCATCCACGACCATGGGGGAACTGATGATTTTCTGAATGGGAACAGCCTTCTCCTCATCCGAAAGGTCCACGGCTTCGAACACGGTGGCGTGCTTGTAGGTCGGAAAGTTATTCACAATCTCGCCGCGCCGGTCGCGAATCGTCTTGGCGGCCAACGAATGAGTTGTGGTAATGGGAATAGCCCCAACCACGGCAAGTCTGACGGGAAAGACGAAACTCAGCACTCGGGCGTCCGGCGCGAGCCGCAGGATGGCGACTTCCTCCTTCTTAGCCTTGAAACCGTTGGAGATTTGCGCCGCCAGACGGTTCAAATCCTGCTCCGATGGCGGAGCATTCGCTTTCCGCATCTCATCAACGATCTTGGCAACAATCAAAACCAAATCCATTTCCGCCATTACGCTTCGCTCCGTGGAGAGTTCCGTGGTTTCCAACAATTATACCCAAGGTGGTGAAGGCAAGCAACGCTGCATTGCGTCGGTTTCAAGAATCCCGGCCGTCCGCATCCCACATTATCGGACAAAGGGCCCGAAAGTTTAGCTTTGACAAAACCTTTCGTGCCTCCGGATAATTGCTTGTTTTGGATTATGCCACGTCGAATTCATGTCCCAGCGCTCGCCTGCGCGCTTCTGGCGTGTTGCACGGCGATGAGCAGTCTGCAAACCAATGCCCAGCCGTCTTCGGATGCAGGGCAAGTGGCGGTTCAGGCTTTGAGCCATGCCATCATCATTGATACACACGCCGACACGCCTCAGGCCTTTCTCGATGCGAATTATGACCTGGCGAGCCCCGACAGCCCCTACATGATCAGCATCCCCAAGATGCACACGGGCCACATGGGCGCCGAGTTCTTCTCCATCTGGGTGGATGTCACTTGGCCGCATGAGGACTTGATCCATCGCGCGCTTGACCTGATCGACGCCACGGACCAGCAGGTGTCAAAACACTCCGACGTGTTGGGCTTTGCATCCACTGCGAATGACATTGAGCGCCTGCACAGCGAGGGGAAAATTGCCATTCTCTTGGGGGTCGAGGGCGGGCACGAGATCGAGGGCGATTTGCGCATGCTCGACGTCTACTATCGCCTGGGCGTCCGGTACATGACGTTGACTCACACCAAGAACAATGAATTGGGTGATTCCTCCGGGGACAAACCCGGCTGGAACGGGCTTTCGCCCCTGGGCCGCCAGGCCGTGGCGCGCATGAACCGGCTCGGCATGATGGTGGACATTTCGCACGTCTCCGACCGCACCTTCTACGACGCCGTGGCCACGAGCAAGGCGCCACTCATTGCTTCGCACTCTTCCTGCCGCGCCCTTTGCAATGCCCCTCGCAACATGACCGACGACATGATTCGTGCCCTCGCCCGGAACGGTGGTGTGATGGACATCAATTACTATCCCGGATTTCTCAGCGACGCCTACCGGGAGGCGAACGCCAAGGTGGAAAAGCAGGTGGAAGCGGAAACTGACGCCGCGCGCGCCAATGCTGAGAAGCAGGGCAAACGCCTTTCCTACCTCGAAGAAGTCGCCATCGAGCGCCGAATCACCAAGGACCTGCCCATACCTTCGCTCTCCGACGTCGCTGACCACATTGACCACGCCGTGAAGGTGGGCGGAATCGACCACGTGGGCCTGGGCTCCGACTTCGACGGCATCGACTGGGCGCCGCGCGGGCTGGAAGACGCATCCAAGTTGCCAGCCCTGGTCAATGAGCTCGCGCGCCGCGGCTATAGCGAGCAGGACCTGGAGAAAATTCTGGGAGGAAATGTGCTGCGCGTCATGCGCCAAGTGGGACAGGTCGCGCGCGAGACGCAAGCGGCGCGTTGAACGGTGAGATTTGCGAATGGCCATGGCGTGCCATTCCATATTATTCTGGAGGAGTCATGAGGAAGCAAACGGTTGTCATCGGATTGATCTCTGTGCTGGGCTTGGCCATGCTAACCGCCGGCGCGGCGCCCCAGACCGGCTCAACGGCCAGGAGTTCACAGGCGCGCAGCAGCGGGTCGTTGCTCAACCCGTCGTCGCTCAAACTCCAGGCCCCCGCCGTTTTCGACGTCAAGTTCGTCACCACCAAGGGTGACTTCGTCATTGAGGTGACCCGCGCATGGTCGCCGCGCGGCGCCGATCGCTTCTACAACCTCGTGAAATACCACTTTTTCGACTCGGCTTCGTTCTTCCGCGTCGTCCCGGGGTTTGTCGTGCAATTCGGAATCAGCGCTCGGCCGGAAGTCACACGCGCATGGAAAAACACCAACATCCCCGATGATCCGGTGATGCAGACCAACTCGCGCGGAACCATAACCTTCGCGACCGCCGGTCCCAACACACGCACCACTCAACTCTTCATCAACCTCGGTGAAAACTCGGCGCTGGACGCGCAAGGATTTTCGCCGTTCGGCAAAGTCATCAGCGGGATGGAGATTGTTGACTCGCTCTATGGCGAGTACGGCGACGGACCGCCCGGAGGCCACGGGCCCGATCAGGATTTGATTGAAAGCCAGGGCAAGCCGTACCTTGACCGGGTGTTTCCACAGCTCGACTCGATAAAAGCCACGGTCATCGTGCTGCCCGCGCCTGCCGCGCCCCCCAAGGCGGCGACTTCAAAATAAACTGGCGCCTCCATTCCGCCGGGATGGATGCCAATTCAGCGAAGGAGATTACATGAGCGATCTAAAACCGGGACAATACGCAGTATTTGAGACTACTCTCGGGGAAATTACCTGCGAGCTTTTTGCCGCCCAGGCGCCCGAAACCGTGCAGAACTTCGTGGGCCTTGCCCAGGGTACGAAGGAATTCACCGATCCCAAAAGCCGCGCGCGCACAAAGCGCCCATTCTATAACGGGTTAATCTTTCACCGCGTAATACCCAAGTTCATGATACAGGGCGGGTGCCCGGAGGGTACCGGCATGGGAGGCCCCGGCTACAAGTTCAAGGACGAGTTCACCGATGACCTGACCTTTGACCGCCCCGGCCGCCTGGCCATGGCCAATGCCGGGCCGGGCACCAACGGTTCGCAATTCTTCATCACCCTGGCACCCACCGACTGGCTCAACAAACGTCACACCATTTTCGGCCAGGTGGTAAACGGCCAGGACGTGGTGGAAAAAATCGTCAACACGCCGCGCGGCTCCAGCGACCGCCCCAAGACCGACGTGGTGATGACCGCCGTCAAGATCGTTGAGGTAAAGTAAGCGGGAATCTAAACGCCGATAACTGCTACCAACTCCTTCACGGCAGCGGCGGATTTTTCAAGCGCGGCCTGCTCCTCCGCCGTCAGCTTGATCTGGACAATCTCCTCGATCCCGCGCGCGCCCAGCTTCACCGGCACGCCCGCAAACAGCCCCTTGATTCCGTATTCACCCTCCAGATACGCCGCACAGGGCAGGATTTTCTTGCGGTCGTTGAAGATCGCGTCGATCATCTGCACCACGGCGGACGAGGGCGCGTAATAGGCGCTTCCCGTTTTGAGCAGATTCACGATTTCCGCGCCGCCCTTGCGCGTGCGGTCGATGATCTTGTCGAGTTGCTCCCTGGGCATGAGCTGCGCAATGGGAACGCCTGCAATCGTGGTGTAACTCGGCACGGGAACCATGGTGTCGCCGTGTCCGCCCAGCACCATGCCTTCCACGTCGTGAACGGAAACGTTCAAAGCCTCGGCAATGAACGTGCGGTAGCGCGCGGAATCGAGCACGCCCGCCATGCCGATCACGCGATTTTTCGGGAACCCACTCACTCGCAGGGCCGTTTGCACCATTGCGTCGAGCGGATTCGTGACGACGATGAGTATGGAATTGGGGGAAACCTTGACGGCCTGGGTGACCGCCGCCTTCACCACATCGTAGTTGGCCTTCAGCAAATCGTCGCGGCTCATGCCGGGCTTGCGCGGGAATCCGGCGGTCATCACCACAATGTCGGAATTCGCTGTGTCCGCGTAATCGTTTGTCCCGTTGATGCGGACGTCGTAGCCCTCAATGGGCCCAGCTTCCAGCAGATCAAGCCCCTTGCCCTGCGGAATGCCATCGAGAATGTCGATCAGCACAACGTCCGCGAGTTGTTTGTCAACCAGGCGATGGGCGAGCGTCGCTCCGACGTTCCCCGCGCCGATCACCGTTACCTTCTTGCGCATTTAAATTCCCCTCCGAAGGATTTGGCCCCAGGGCCACGTTCATTTCATGTTTTCAATGATCGCGCCCGCAAACGCGCTGGTGCCGAGCGTCTGCACGTCCTTAAGGCCTTCCATCTGCATCAATCGCTCCAGGTCGTAAGTCACGCGATGCTGCACGATGGTGGCGGCGAGCGCGTCCTCAATCATCTTGCCCACCTCCGGCCAGCCCATGAACTCAAACATCAGTGCCCCGGAGCGAATCACCGCACCGGGATTAATCATGTCCTTGTCGGCGTACTTGGGCGCAGTCCCGTGCGTGGCCTCAAACACGCCGTAACCATCGCCGATGTTCGCGCCCGGAGCCACGCCCAGTCCGCCGATTTGCGCGGCGCAGGCGTCCGAAAGGTAATCGCCATTCAAGTTCGGCGTCACCACTACCTGGTATTCATCCGCGCGTGTCAGAATCTGCTGAAGCATTGAGTCCGCAATGCGGTCGTTCACTAGGATCTTGTTTTTCCACTGCCCCTTACCGTGGGTCGAATAAATCGAGTCGACGCAGTCCTTCACCTCCTTGACCACCTGCTGCTTGAAGGCTTCGTTCGCCATCTCCAGGCCGGGCTCCACCATCGCTGCGTTGGCTTCAATGGAAAGGTTCCGGTCCTGGTCTTTGTTGCCGAGAATCCAGCTCTCGCGCTCGGTCACGATTTGGGAGCGAAACTCCTCTTTGGCCAGTTCGTAGCCCCAGTCGCGGAACGAGCCCTCGGTGAATTTCATGATGTTGCCCTTGTGGACCAGCGTGACCGTCTTCAATCCATTGGCAATGGCGTATTGCAGCGCGCGCCGGGCCAGCCGCTTGGTCCCGGTAATGGAAATCGGCTTGATTCCCACTCCGGAGTCGAGCCGCACCTGTTTCTTGTTGTTGTCCTCCTTCAAAAGCGCATTGATGAATTCAATCATCCGCTTCGCCTGCGGAGCCCCTTCGCGCCACTCGATGCCTGCGTAAACGTCTTCAGTGTTCTCGCGGAAGATGATGATGTTCATGCGCTCGGGGTGGCGCACGGGCGAGGGCACGCCGGGGATGAATTTTACCGGGCGCCAGCAGGCATACAAGTTCATTAACTGCCGCAGTGCCACGTTCAGACTGCGAATGCCGCCGCCCACCGGAGTGGTGAGCGGACCCTTGATGGCGATGCGGAATTCCTTGATGGCGTCGAGCGTGCCCTGCGGCAGCCATTCGCCGAACTTTCGAAAGGCTTTTTCGCCCGCAAAGACCTCGTACCAGACGATGCGGCGCTTTCCCTTAAAGGCCTTCTCCACCGCGGCGTCAAAAACCCGCTGCGAGGCTTTCCAGATGTCGCGGCCCGTGCCGTCGCCCTCGATGTAAGGGATAACTGGCCGATCGGGAATTACAAACTCCCCGTTCATGTAAGTAATGGTCTGACCTTCCGCCGGTACCGGGTTTCCGTTATATGCAGCCATGGGCAGAATCACTCTCCCTCAATTGGATTCGCTTTGCTCCGCATTAGTGCCTTCCGACGACGCATGTCGAAACGAAAAAGCATAGTACACGGGGAATCATAGTGACAAGGAGAGATTTGGGCGTGGTGATTTGCGGGAAATTCGGTTGCCAAAGATTCATCACGCCGTCTTCAGCAAGCTGCGGAGCACCGTTGGCAGGATGCCGCCGTTCCGGTAATAATTCACTTCTACGGGAGAGTCGAGGCGGGCAACTACGGCGAAGCTTTTTTTCGCGCCATCGGGCGCCGTGGCGGTGACGAGGACTTGCGAACGCGGACGGATGGAGTCGCTCAGGCCGGTGACATCGAGAACTTCCTGCCCGGTCAATCCGTGCGTCGCGGCGTTTTCGCCTTCGCGGAATTGCAGGGGCAGAACGCCCATTCCCACCAGGTTGCTGCGGTGGATGCGTTCGTAGGTCTCCGCCAGCACGGCGCGCACGCCCAGCAGCAGCGTTCCCTTTGCCGCCCAGTCGCGTGATGATCCGGAGCCG
>JASHSC010000347.1 GCA_030036915.1 Terriglobia bacterium | reverse complement strand
CATTCCGCGCGTCATTCACCACTCGGGGAGGTTTGCCACCTGGGATAACGGCCGGCTGCTGGCTGACGCGCTCGGCTTGCTGGAATTCAGCAGCGTCTTGCGCACTTACGACGTGGTGCAACAACTGCGCATCGTCTCAACCCTCGACCGTGTGGCGGATCTTGTGTCCAAAAAGCCCGCGGGGGCCGCGGGGAATGGCGGGCTGCTTCTGTGCGAGGACCAGGTCTACATCGGCGCCGGGCTCGGCTGCGCGATGGGCATTATGCGGACTTCTCTTTCCACGCGAGACATCAGCCCCGAAGATGATCCCGGCAATGCGCGCCGGCGGATTGATGAAGTTGTGCGCGCCGTGCGCTGGCAGCGCCTCGCTCCGGCATTCCCCGCCTGGCAATCGGAGGCGCACGTTGATGACCGTGCCCTGGTGGACGATTGGGTTTTTGAAAAAGGGCATTCCGGCGCCGCTTGGCTTGCCGGGCGCGACACCCGGCAGGGCGCCCCCGCGCGTGTCTCGCGGGGAATGGCCCTGCCTGAGGTCAAGGCCCAAGGCGAATCACCATTTGTAATCGCTGCGCGATATCCCGAGGGCGCGATTTCCGTGGCAACGCTGCCGCGCGTCTCCCAGGCCAAGGGCTTTCGTCTGCCGCCCGTCGATATGGCCATCGATGTCGGCGAGGGCAATACACCCATTGGAATTTTTGGCCTCTATAAATCGCTCACTTTAACTCTTTCCCACGACCTCGGCTCACGCCGCATCTGGGCGCAGGATTTGGCCGCCGACGCCGCCGTTGATGTTACCGGTCGAGTGGAAAAGCAGGGGAAGAACCTGGTTCTTTCCGACAGACTAATTGAGGAAGTGGGCCGCGCCGCAGCCAGTCCAGGCGATGTTTCAAATCCCGGATTAGTGGTTCGGCTGGAGTAATGGATGCTGGCGCGTTATCGCCAGGCGACAGAAAAGGCTGTAGGCATTTCCTTTGTTGCAGCGGCCTGAGGCAACCATCGGGGCGCGCCATCGCGTGCCCCGATCACGGGGATCATCGCTGCCAAAATCGTTAGGTTGGCTTTCTTCACTTGGGAGGAACTTTTATATGCGTTCGAATTTCATACGGACGGGAATAAGCCGCCGAAACTTTCTTGCCCTTGCCGGTGCTGCTCCGGCGGTGGCCGGCGGAGGAATTTTCGATGCGGTCAAGGCCTTGGCCGCCGAGGACCCCATCCTGGAAGGCCGGCCACTGGTGAAGTATCCGGAGAAGACCGATTTAATCCTGCTCACCTCGCGCCCACCGCAGCTCGAAACGCCCATGAAGTATTTCGCGCAAGCTATCACCCCCAACGACGCCTTTTACGTTCGCTACCACATGTTCCCGCCGCCCACGCGCGTGGATCTTTCGGCCTGGAAGCTGAAGGTGGGAGGTAATGTCGAGCACCCGCTTGAGTTCACAATGGACGAGCTGAGGAGCAAATTCACGCCGGCGCGCCTGGTGGCCGTCAATCAATGCTCGGGCAATGGCCGAGGGCATGTGGAGCCGCGGGTTAATGGCGGCCAGTGGGGTAATGGGGCGATGGGAAACGCTGAATGGACGGGAGTGCGCTTGCAGGATCTGCTGGACCATGCAGGCGCCAAGCCTGGTTCGGTGGACGTTTCCTTCCGCGGCTTTGACGCGCCTGCCGCCCCTACCCTGCCCCATTTCGCAAAGTCGCTGCCCATGACGGAGGTGACCGATTCGCCGGACATCATGGTGGCGTATGAAATGAATGGTGCGCCGCTTCCCATGCTCAACGGATATCCGGCGCGGCTCGTGGTGCCCGGATGGTACGCAACCTACTGGGTGAAGAACCTGGAAGAGATTACGGTTTGGGACCACGAGTTCGAAAGCTTCTGGATGCAAAAAACTTATCGCGTTGCGGCCAATCACTGCGAGTGCGTGCCACCCGGAACGGCGCTCAAGCGCACGGTGCCGATCAACCGCATGAAGGTACGCTCCTTCATCATTACACCCGCGGACGGCACGCAGGTTAAGGTGGGCCGGCCGGTAGCACTCAAAGGCATCGCCTTCGACGCCGGCTACGGCATTGCCGACGTGGAGATTTCCGCCGACGAGGGCAGTACGTGGCAGCGCGCCGTGCTCGGCCGCGACCTGGGTCCGTACTCTTTCCGCGAATGGTCCGCACCATGGACGCCCGCGCACCGAGGCAGCTTTACTTTGAGTGTCCGGGCCGTGAATCGCATGGGGGAATCCCAGCCGTTTGAGGCAAATTGGAATCCCGCCGGTTATTTGCGCAATGTGATCGAGAAAATCCAAGTGATAGCGGTATAAATCGAGGAGAAAAATGAAACGGATGGTTTTGCTGGTCTTGTTAATTTCCGGCGCCGCGCTCCTGGTTAGCGCCGGCGCCCTTCCTCAGGTGAGGATGATCGAGCTTCCCCCGGATAACGCCATGTCGGAGTTGAAGCCCGGGCCGGGTTTGGAGGTGGTGCGCGCCAATTGCGTCGCCTGCCACTCCACGGATTACATTGTGCGCCAGCCGCGCGGCGATGCGAAACGCTGGGGAACTGAAGTGAAGAAAATGATCAGCGTCTACGGCGCGCCTGTTGATGAAGCGGACGCCAAAGTCATCGTCAGCTACCTCGCAACAGCGTACGGACCGCCTGAAGCGAAGGAAACAAAGGAGAAGAGCCCAGCCAAGCCGGCGACCAAAACGCCCTAAGCTCCAGCTTTCGGATTTAGCCTGTAGCGGCGCTCTATGAGCGCCGGCGGCGGTCCCGCCCAAGCGGGAACGCTGCTACAAGAACCAGCGAAGCTTAACCTTGACAGGGTCAATTTAGTATTTAAGATATTAGATGGTAAAGGATTTTTCGGCGTTCTTCAGTATTCAGAAGGGCCAAGCCCCCCCACCCCTGAATACGCTGCGCCGGCAAGAGAATTCAACCATTCGAGGTGCTGAGATGCGACAATTTCTAATTCATGACAGTCGGGACAACGTAGGGGTTGCCGTGGTCGATCTCGAGCCCGGCCAGGAAGCCTCCGGCGTGACTTTGGACAAAGGTAGCAAGTTGCAGATCAAAGTCGGCCAGCCCGTCCCTTTGGGGCACAAGATCGCTCTGAAGGATTTCCACGTGGGCGACACGGTGATCAAATACGGCGAAGACATCGGAAAAGTGGTGGCCGAAATCCGCGCCGGCCAGCACGTTCATGTGCACAACCTGAAGACTAAGAGGTGGTGACGCAGGCGAACGCTTGGCCGATGAAAAGCGATGGAGCAAGAATGGTCATTCCGCTACGGCTCGGAGGTGCGAATCCTTACGCTTCCCGCCGGACCGCTTTGCGACACGCTGCTTCCGCGATCGCTTCCGCCCCTCGATAACCCTGCCGCCGCGGTGCTCGCGGCGCTGGCCCACCCCATCGGCTCGCCGCCGCTGCGGGAAATCGTTCAACCCAGCGAAAAAGTCGCCATCCTGGTAAATGACATAACGCGTTTGGTGAACAGCGACATTTTTCTGCCCGTTCTTCTGGATGAAATCAATGCCGGCGGCGTTCCCGACCGGGATATCTTCGTCGTCTTTGCCCTGGGCCTTCATCGCCCTCAGAGTCCACAAGAGCAGCGCTGCATTGTGGGTGAAGAAGTGGCGCGCCGCGTTGCTCTTTACGACCATGAGAGCCGCGACCAAACGAACCTGGTGCGGTTGGGCCGGACGCGAAGGGGGAACGATGTCTGGGTTAATCGGCGGGTCTACGAGGCGGACCGCATTGTCATGACCGGCGAAATCATATATCACCAGATTGCCGGTTACAGTGGAGGCCGCAAAAGCCTGGTTCCGGGGGTTGCCGGCGCGGAGACTGTGACGTTTAATCACCAGCTTATTCTCGACCCCAATTGCCGACCTGGCCTTCTGGAGGGCAACCCTTCGCACGAGGACCTGCTGGAAGCATGTAAATTCGTCGAGCCGGATTTCGTATTGAATGTCGTGCCTTCACCTTCCGGCCATTGGGTGCGCGTGGTGGCGGGGCATTACGATCTCGCCCATCGCACCGGGTGCGAAACGGTCGACCAGATGTGCCGAATCGAGCTCCAGCAGCCGTATGACCTAGTTATGGCGAGTGCCGGCGGCTTCCCTTTGGATATCGACCTTCGCCAGGCGCACAAGGGGATGGAAAACGCCGCGCACGCCGTGCGTTCCGGAGGTGTGCTGGTCTACTTTGCCGAATGCCGCGACGGCACGGGCAGCGCGGCGATTGAAAAGATGGTGGAAAAGTTTTCGAGCGCCAGTGATATGGAAAATGAACTGCGCCGCGGTTTCGTGGTGGGCGCTCACAAGGCTTTTTGGCTGGCCCGCCTGGGTGAACGCATCAAGGTTCTGCTGATCTCAAAACTTCCAGACGCGTTGGTCGAGAAGTGCCACCTTCACCCCACTCCCGATCCGCAAAACGCTGTGGCCAGCGAACTCGCCCGCCTTGGGCCGCAAGCGCGGATTGCCTACGTCCCCCATGCCGGAATTACCTTGCCGGTTATCGGGGCAAAGGCGGGTCAAGCAGCCTGAAAGTCTTCTTCGGTTCCCCTGCAAAACGCGGCGGAAGGACCGATGGCCCCCCAAAGATTCCCGCCTGCCCAGACCCGCTCTGATATATAATACCAGCAGGTAGAATTCCTGCTTCGTTGCTCTACGTTAACACCTGGAGACATGCAGTGGCGCTGAAAATTCCCGAAAACCTGACGCAGCAAGCCTATCGCCATATTCGCGATGAAATTATCCTGGGAAAGCTCGACTGCCGGCAGCACCTGACAGAGAACTTTTTTGCCGAGCGCTTCGGTATCAGCAAATCGCCGGTGCGGGAGGCGCTGAACCGCCTGGAGTCGGAAGGCCTGATCACCATTGTTCCCCGCCGGGGCGCCTTTGTGGCGGAGCTTTCCGTGCAGGATGTCGAGGAGATTTTTGAGCTGCGCGAGGCACTGGAGTCAATGGTGGTGCGGAACGCGCTGCTCGACAAGAAGAGCCTGGCGCGCATGCGGAGCGCGGTGATGTCCGCCAAGCAATTCCGCGAAGAAAATGACAAAACCAATTACATTCGCGCCGATGCCGCCTTTCACATCACCTTGGTGGAGTCCAGCAGCAACACCCGGCTGCGAAAAATTTTGGAGAACATGCGCAATCAGATGCTCATCGTCCGCGCGCGGACATTCGAGCTATCCAGCCACACTTCCGTGAAGCAACACCTGAGTATTTTGGAAGCGCTGGAAGCGGAAAATCGCGACCTGGCAGCAAACCTGATGGCCGAGCACATCCGCACCGTCCGTGCCCGGCTGGTGAACCACCTTCAACATCGCGATCGCGACCATGATGTGGCCGAAGAAGTTCACGCCTAAGGATTGCGGCTCTCCACCCGTGGCCGGCACAAAACCCAACATTTCTACTGATTGTGAAGGGCGCGTTCGTATGCAGCGCGGTACTGCGGATTGTCCGGCGCCAGGTTCGTAGCCGCTTGGAATTCCCGCAACGCGCGGCGTGGTTCGGACTTTTTCTCAAAGAGCTGGGCCAAGCGATAGTGAGGGGCGGGCAACCGGGGCCGCAGGTGCTCAAGTTTCTCAAACTGGGCAATGGCGCCATCCAAATCGCCCTTGTGCTCGAGCGCGTTGCCGAGGTTCGCGAGCGATAATTCCTCGTGGGGATTCACGCGCAGCGCCTCCTGAAACTCCTCGATTGCTCCATCCAGGTTGCCCTGGTCGCGCAGTGTGATGCCCAGGTTGTTATGGGTCAATGCGAAATTGGGGCTCAGGCGGATCGCCTCGCGATACTCCGCCGCCGCCGCCGCATAATCTTCCTGGATGTGCAGCGAATTCGCCAGGCTGAAGTGTGCCATGTCGCTGTCCGGATTCAGGCGGATGGCCAGGTGCGCTTCCTGCATCGCTTCGTCGACCTTTTTTTGAGAAAGCAGGGCCCGTGAAAGCGCCATGTGGAAGTTCGATTCCTGCGGATCGAGCTTGATGGCTGCGCGGTATTCGATCTCCGCCTCGGCGTAGTGATGCTCGTGATAGAGCTGGGCCCCGCGCGCCGCGTGGTTCGCCAGCTCTTCCTCGAGCTTAGAATCGTGCGCAGGCGGTTCGACGGGCGGCGCCGGCGTGGGCGCTGGTGTGGAATTTGCCGTTGGCGTGGGAGCGGGCGCGGTCGGCGGCGGACTGGCGGAGGCTGTCACCTTCGCTGTTTGCAGCGCCGTAACCAAATCGTCTTCTCCGCCACCCTTACGAACCTGATCCGCAAAGGTGGCGTCGGGTTGGAAATCGACACCGCGCTGCTGAACCAGCATGGCAACGCGCGAGCTCGGAACGTCACCGGCGAGCAGGGCGAGAATCTGCGCGCGAGTAAGCGGCTTGGCAGGCGCCGCGCTGGGAGTCTGCGCCGCAACACACACCGCAACCATGATTCCCGACAAGAATAATTCAATGATGACTCGGCGCATCACGTCAGCCTCCATTCCTTGCCAAGAATGACTACCCGTTTGGCAGAATTATACTTCGGGGAAGGGTTGGATGCTATGTTCTCCGCGCGAGGCTGCTGTCCGAGTTAGGGGAATGACTTACTTGAATCGCCCAGACTAAGTTGGCCACACAAAATAATGCGCATAATCCCTGCATGGGTAGCCACGGTCAGGGCTCTTCTGACCGTGGGTTCGCGAGTCGTAGACAAGCCCCAAGCCTACGATCAACCCGCGCTGCGAGTTGACCGTGGCTACCCCGGCGCGCCGCACAATTAAGCGGGTTATTTTGTATGGCCAACTGA
Organism: Terriglobia bacterium; assembly: GCA_030036915.1. GTDB lineage: Bacteria > Acidobacteriota > Terriglobia > UBA7540 > UBA7540 > Bog-366. The sequence continues at coordinate 6,075 of JASHSC010000347.1, read as the reverse complement.
GGACAGCACCCGTGCGAGGGGTTCGGGGAGATGGGCCTTCGTGTCAAAATCAATTTCTCAGCGACCCGATTTCTTGTAAATGAGAATCACCGCGCCCGGCTCATCGTGAATGGTAATCGGCAAGCCTTGTTCCTCCAGCTCGCGCCCGCTGATTTGTTGTTCGCTGGGAGCATCGAGATTGCTCACAGCGTACTCGGCCGCCGCATCGAGCCCGCGCAGCTTGAATCGCACCTGCTCGATGGGGCTCTGCGACCGCCGGAAGGCCTGCACGATGCCGTCAGCCTTCTCGGGCCGATTGAATTGCCAGGCCGCCCACGCGCTATCGTCGGTGGTGTAAGAAGTAAGTGGATAGAAATCGCCGTAATAATAAGGCGCGACCTTCCGCCACTGCGCCGCGAGGCGCTCAAGGGCAGGAAAATCCACATTCTTGCTGCGCGGATCGGCTCCCATGGCCACCGCCAGCGCCAGCGTGCTGCGAAACGAGTAAAGGCTTGAGGTTCGGATGCCGGTTCCGAAAAACGGCACCCAAAGCGCCAGCCCGTAGGTTAGGTCCTGCATCGCCGGGGGATCGTCGTAACCATAATCGCTTCGCCACAGGGGCACGGCGCGACGCAGCGTTTCCAAGTCGTCGCGACGACCGCCGCTCGCGCAAGTGTCAATCATCATGTCGGGATGCCGCCGCCGCAATTCGTCCCAATATTCCAAATAACCCGTAACGTGGCGGATTTCCGTAATCCCCTGGCGGTCCGGAGTATCGTTGGCGCGCCAGAGATCGAGCGGATCGAAATTAAAATCCTGTCGATAGAGATCAATTCCCTGCTCCGTCAGCAAGTGGTCGATGTGATCAGTCAGCCACTGGCGTGCGTCCGCGTTGCCAAGGTAGAGAAGCCGGTTCCCATCGCCCTCGCCCAGCAGCCACTCGGGATGATTCTCCCAAAGCCACGAACCTTTGGTTACACGCTCGGGCTCAAACCACACAATGGTCTTCGCTCCGTGCTCGTGGGCGAGGTCGGAAATGGGCCTGAACCCGTGCGGGAAACGCGCGGGGTCAGGGTCCCACGTTCCCGTGTTCCACCAGCCGCCCTTGAAGGGATACCAGCCGGCGTCCATCCACCAGTAGTCGAATTTCCACCCGAGAGCAAAATACTGCCGCATGAAGTCGAGCTCATTCTGCTCATTCGCGCCCTGCATCTCGATGGTGTAACCATTAGTCCCCGTCGAAAGCAGCGGAGCGGGCAACTGGCCACTCGGGCGCGGCAGGTTGTGCGCGATCATCCACCGCCGCCAGACGTTCTGCCCGTCAATCCAATCGCCGCGCCAGAATACCAGCGCCACCAGCGGGCCGCGCACCTCCTCGCCGGGCAGAAGTTTGAAGTGGGTCAGCTCCTGGCCGGCCTGCACGCGGAGCCCCGTGCCTTCGTCGCGCGTAAATTGCGCGGCCCACTGCCCCGGCCATCCGAGCGCAATGATCGTGCCCTCCCCCGGCAGCGCGACGTTGAAGTAGCACATGTCGGTATTGGTGGGCCGGCCTCCCGCGGCGCTGATGCGCTTTTCGGACTTGCGCTCCAGACGATCGGCAAACGGCTCAAAGTCCGTGGGGCTGGCCTGCGAGCCCTTGCTGTGGTGCAGAATGAATTCGCTGTCCTCATCGCGCTCGAAGCGCGTGTCAAGCGCCTGAATATTTTCGAGAATCGGCATGGAGCTGCTGCCCGTATTCTTGAAATAGAGCGTCCACTCGACCACAGGGAAATCGTTGTACTCGACGGCGACGGCGCGCACCACCAAGCCACTGCGCGGATCGGTGTAAGTCAGCGTGCGCTCCGTCCGATTTTCATCTAGGCGCCTCGACTGGCGGTCCAGCTCCCACAGTTTCAGCAGCTCGGTTGATGGGCGGTCGCCGTATCGAAACGAAAAAGGAACTTCGGGCGTCAGCGGAGCGCGCAGCGGCCCAGTGGGAAGGTCGCCGAGCCACACGGTGCTGCCATCGGCCAGGGTCACGCGCGCGTCCGCCCAATCCGCCTGGTCGAAATGGTTGCCGAAGACCACGCCTCCGCCGCCGTCCGCGATTTTCAAATCAAATTCCGTGGCGTTGCCGAGGTCAACTTTCACGGGGATGCCCGCCATTCCTTCGTGCAGCACTTCGCTGCGGAAGCGAGTCTGGCCGTCGGCTTCCACCGACGCCACCACCGCGCCGCGCCCGACGTTCGAGTAATATCCGATGTCGTTGCTGTCCACTCCGACGACAGCCTCAAAGCTCTTCGCCGGCGAAGCCAGTTCCACGCGCACCTTGCCGTCGGAAGAAAAGTGGAGCCCGCGCGCATACTCGCGGTCAACGATGCGGAAATGATGGCCCTGCACGCCGTTCTTCGTTACGCTGCCGGACTGCGTGTAAACCAGGAGATAGCTTTGTGGAGGATTCGGCGCCACCTCGCCCAGAAATTTCTCGCTCACCCAGCGTTGCGCCGCCGCTATTTCTTCCCGAGTTTGAGCCGCAACGGCCGCGCGCGCCATGAACAGGCAAAGCGCCAGGGAAATGCCCCAAAGTTGCGGCCGCGCACGGGCGCTGATTCCTATTTTTGTTGACTCCATAAAGCCCTCTCTTAGGTCACTGTTCACGCCAATCGTGAATGAGCATTCGAACCGCTGAGTCAGCCGCGGAATATTCCAGCAGGGGCGCTACGGTCTTCACATCGAACGGGTCCTCGTCGCTGTGCCGGGGCCGCCCGGGGATGATGATCGCCGGGGTTTCGTAAATCGGAGTGGGCCGCCCTGGCTGGAACACCAGCAGCACGCCCTTCACGTCATTGCGCGGTTGGGTAGAAAAAGGCGGGTCCTGGGGAAACTCCAGCCGCACCAGCGCATCCACGCCCGCCTCCTGACAGGTTGCGAGGCGCCGCCAGGGCAGACGCGTCAGCAATCCCTTGGGCTTGCTCTACTCGGAAACAAAATGGTCAATCACCTCCACCTGGTCGGCCGGCAGGTTGTGCGTGTCCACACAAAACGAACGGATTTTCCCGAACGCGCCGGCGTTCATGATGTATCCCTGAAGCTTTTGGCTCTGGGCAAACGCCGTCGCGGGGACCAACAGCGCGATGACCCACAGCAAACGTTTCATGGAAGAAGGCCTCCCGGCCGGCGTGCGATGCGGCGGGGCAAAATGCTCACCGCCTCTCGGCGAATGTTACTCCAGCCATAGAGCTCCGCTCAAGGGCCGAGGCGCAAACCGTCCGTTGGTCGCAAGCCCCGTCCGCCGAAGGGCTGAAGGATCTGCGGGATTTTCCTCCCGGAATCAGATTACCCTTTCGCCGGTAAAAAAGCCGCGGACCAAAGAACGGGTGGTCTACCACGAATTTTGGCACGGGAATCCGAGGGCCATCGTATTGAAGAGCCCCCCCTCCCCCTCTTCCCTCTTCCCAGGTGAGAGGGAAGAGGGGAAAAAGGCGTGATAGGGTGAGGGGCTTCTTCCTGCGCTTAATTTAGGACACCACCCTGAGCTACGGCCCGGCGACCCGCCGGCGTGTATAATGACAGCGCTCAAATTCTCGAAACCATGGTCGAAGAACCCAGGCCGATTCTGAAATCCGCGTTCCTTGCAATTCTCATTATCGCCATTCTGATTCTCCTCACGCAAGTTCCGCGATTCACTCCTCTGCCTGTGCTCGAAGCGGCGGCCGCCCCAAATTCCAAAGTGCCGCACCCGAAAGGGACAGTGTTTTTCGTCTCCCCTCGGGGCAGTGACGCTTGGTCAGGAAAACTCGCGGAGCCCAATCGTGCCGGAACTGACGGTCCGTTTTCAACTGTCGCCCGCGCTCGCGACGCCATTCGCGCGTTGAAAGCGGGCAAGCCGCTGCACAAGCCGGTCACGGTTTACTTGCACGGCGGCGTTTACACATTTGCGGCCACTTTGGTCTTTCTGCCGGAGGATTCCGGCTCGCCGAAATGCCCCATCACTTACGCCGCGTATCCGGGTGAAAAGCCAATCCTGAGCGGAGGGCGCGTAATCACGGGCTTGAAGATGGACCCAACTCAACCGGCCGGGCCGACCACTGTTCAACCCTACACGGTCCAAATTCCGGACGTGAAGGAAGGCAAATGGTATTTTCACCAACTTTTCGTGGACGGCCATCGCCGCCAGCGCGCGCGCTCGCCCAACACGGGCTTTTACCACGCCGACGGAATTTTTGAGGCGGGCAATCCCACGCGTTTCAAGTTTCATGCGGGCGATATTAACCCCGCCTGGCCCGAACGGGGCGACGTGGAAGTAATTGGTCTTGAAAAGTGGGCGGAATTCCGCATGTTCATCCGTGGAGTGGACGCGGCGACGAACACCGCCACGCTTTCCGCGGCGCGCCAACAATTCGGCGACGATAAAGACGTGCGTTACTGGGTTGAGAACACCCCCGACGCGCTGAATTCTCCGGGTGAGTGGTATCTCGACCGCCGCACCGGCATGCTTTCTTACGTTCCGATGCCCGGTGAGGATGTGAACCAGGAGCAATTCATCGCGCCCGCGCTCCCGCAGCTCATTCGCATGGACGGCACCGAGCGCACCGACGCCTACGTTCACGACATCGTTCTGCGCGGACTGACGTTTGCCTATAGCGATTGGTCACTCCCCCCAAATGGATATGTGGACACGCAAGCCGCCTACGACCTTGACGCCGCCCTCGACATTCGCCGCGCGCGCAATTGCCGCATTGAGCAGAGCACCTTCACGCATCTCGGCCAATACGCCGTGCACATCTGGAAGGGCTCGCATTCAAATCAGATTACGGGAAACGAAATGACCGACCTCGGCGCCGGAGGTGTGAAGGTGGGCGGATGGTTCATACCGGAGAAGCCCGAACTTGCCACAACCGACACGCTGGTGGCTGATAATTACATTCACGACATCGGAATCGTTTTTCCCGCCGCCGTGGGAGTCTGGATCGGCCAAAGCAACACGAACACCGTGGCACACAACGAAATTGCCGATACTTTTTACACCGCCATTTCGCTCGGCTGGACGTGGGGTTACGGACCCACCGCCGCGCACGACAATCGCATCGAGTTCAACAACCTCTACAACCTCGGCCGCGGCCTGCTGAGTGACATGGGTTGCATTTATTCGCTCGGAGTCCAGCCCGGCACCGTCGAAAACAACAATATTTGCCACGACGTCACGCGCTACGCCTACGGCGGCTGGGGAATTTATCTCGACGAGGGAAGCAGCCACATCACCGTTCAGAACAACCTCGTCTATCGAACCGAAGACGGCGGCTTCCACCAGCACTACGGCTTGGAAAACATCATCCGCAACAATATCTTCGCGCTCGGCCAGACCGCCCAACTTCAGCGCACCCGCAAGGAGTCCCACCTCAGCTTCACCTTCGAGCACAACATCATTTATTGGACGGAGGGCAAACTTCTGCAAGGCCGCTGGGATGATGATCAGTTCCGTATGGATGACAATCTCTACTGGCGAGTGCCCGCTCCGGCGAATCTCTCCAACCAAGGCACCATTTCCGCCAACCAGCCGATTCTGTTCGGCAAAGACACCCTGGAAGAATGGCAAAAGCGCGGCCAGGACGCGCACTCCATCGTCGCCGACCCGCTCTTCGTCGACCCCGCCCAAGGCAACTTCACCTTGAAGCCCAACTCCCCAGCACCGAAAATCGGATTTGTTCCAATCGATTTGAGCCAAGCCGGCCGCAGGCCGTAACGCAGACCGTCCGTCGTTGTGGTCTTTAGAGTAGGGATATTTGGAATACCCACAGCACTGCTGGCAAAGAAGTTTGAAGAGGAGGGCAGGGGCGGCGGGGAATTGAGTTGAGGTTGCTACCGCCAGCCCCTGTTGTAGGTGAGCTTATCGGCGTCCGCCGCTGTGGCCACCGCTGTGGCCTCCGCCGGACGAGTGGCCGCCTCCACCGCTGCTGCGCGGCGCAGAATAGGAATGCCCGCCACTGGGCGCGCGCTGCTGCATGATGGGTCGATTCAGGTTGAGCGAGGGGCGCGAAGAGCTACCGGAAGAGTAGCCCCGCGACGAGCCTGAATAGCCTTGCCATCCGCCGCGCGAATTGGACGATGAGGAGTTCG
>JASHSC010000346.1 GCA_030036915.1 Terriglobia bacterium | reverse complement strand
CATGGCACCCTCGATTTCAAAGTTCCCGGTGGTGAAGGGATTCTTTCCCACTTCCGTAGTGCCTGCTCCCTGCTCCGGAACGACCCCGGTAACCAGCTCGGCCAGAGCCAGCGGATTGCGGCCATTCAAGGGCAGTTCGTTGGTCGGGCGCGAAGTCACGACTTCTCCCAGCGAGGAGCTTTCCGGTGCGAGAAGCGGAGTAGAGGCGGTGACCGTCACCTCCTGAGTTACCGCGCCGAGGCTCAAAGTGATATCGATTCGGATTCCGGCGTTGACTTCGACTGTGACAGGTTTTCGGATGTACGGGCTGAAGCCGGCCTTTTTGGCCTCAACGCTGTAATCGCCGGGGGGTAGATCCAGGAATTGATAAAATCCGCTGGCATCTGTCGCGGTCGTCTTGGTGGCATTCGTTCCCAAGTTCGTCAAAGTCATGCTGACCTGCGGGACAACTGCCCCGGAGTTGTCGCTAACCACGCCGACAATGGAACCGTTGACAAACGTCTGCCCCCGAAGAAGGGAGGAGGGGAAGACAAGAAGACCGATAAGGAGCGCGGCGAAGAGTAAACTAACTCGAGATGCTGCGTCCCGCAGCTCGATGTAAAAACTTGTGCTCAAGAATCGATTGTGATCCCGCTTGGACATGGTTTGATCCTCCTTGAGTGGCGTTTGTGACGAAGGGACTTCCCTTGGTTTTCCCGAAAAAATGTGTCCGGTACGGCCATCTCAATGGCACAACGATGCCACCAATGATGTCTTTCCCTTTGGCCAAACCCCGACGCGAAGTGTGACTAAGAAAAATTTCCTAACGCCATGAAGGATGAGACCGAAACCCCTGTTCACCTAGTCCCCCTTCCAGTTTGCTTAGCCCTTGTAACACCGAAGCGCGGGTGTGTCAAGACAAAAAGTCGAAAAAATCTGGTGCGTTAACGGTAACGGTATACCTGCAGACAGACCCACAAAGGGAAATCGGACGGTTCAGATGTGGCTGGAGTGCCCCGGAGGATTGGTTAACTGCCGTGTCTCGCGGAAAAGATAGAGATTACTTCGCATCACAACGGCGGGATTCAGGTAGTGCGTGGGAGGGATTGGGCGGCTGCGCAACATATGGTTTACGATCAAGCGGATCGCGGTCACGCCCTGCACGTACGGCCTCTGGTAAATGGAAGCAGCAATGGTTCCGTTCTCGATATAAGGGACCATTTCAGGAAAGATGTCCGAAGTGATCAGTGCGACCTTTCCGGCCCGGCCACGGGCCGTGAGGGCGTGCGCCACTGAAACCCCAAAAGCGAGGTTGACATAAATCCCCGCCAGGCTCGACTCCTCATCGAGCAAATTAAGGCACTTTCGGAAGGTCTCTTCGTCATTCTCGTGCCCCTCGATGACTCTTACGATCTTTCCCTCAGGACAGAAGTGGCGGAAACGTTCGGTGAAGGCTTGCGTCTTATTCCGCTGATCTTCCACTTGAAGCACTCCGGTAACGATGGCCATCGACGACCCGGCCGGAACAAACCGGGCCATTAATTCCGCCGCGAGGCTGGCGCAAACCACCGGATCCGCACAAACCGTGGCCGACCTTGAGCTGTTTGGGGCATCAGACACCGCACAAATGACCCGAATCCCCTTCCCTTCCGCCTCGTTAATCAAGGGAGTCATGGCTTGCGGATCCGCAGGAATAATGATGATGGCTTGAACATCGCTGGCCATCATCTGCTCCATGGTCTCCAGTTCTTCGGAACCGAATCGGTCCACGGGACGGTACAACACCTCGATCCCAAGGTGTTCCAGGTGCCTCGCTTCGTCCATGATTCCGTCGCGTACCTGGTCGTAGAACTGGCGGGCGGTGCGCGGCACACATACACCCAGCCGCAGGGTGGCCCGGCCCACGGACAGACTCCGTGCAGCAAGATTGGGGGAGTAGTCAGCCCTTTTGGCAATCTGCACGATACGATTGCGCGTTGCTTCACTCACTCCCGGTCGTCCGTGCAAGGCGCGATCCACCGTGCCAATGGAAACGTCTGCAAGCTTGGCAATTTGACGTATCCCTATTCGTCTGATCATTTCAGGAGCTCCGCCGTTACCTTGAGCTGCAAGCCTTTTCCCCTGAAGCTCGCCGCTCGTTCCAGCATTCTTCCCTGGGGATAGATCGAATCATACGGATCTTCCGACATTTTATTAGGAAGTCTATCCCGGCTGTCAACCCAAAAGAGATTTAGCGTTAACGGTAACGAAATCTATTTAAATTGAGACATCAATGGCCATGCTCTGGCCAAGTTACTGAAAACGTTATAAATGATGAGAGTATATTCAGCGGTCCTCTGTAAATTTCATGCAGTGAAGGTGCTGCGGAGAATATGAATGGTACCGTTTCCCTTTATGATCCACCTTCGCCATAATGCGAAACTTGGATTGACGCGAATAATTCCCTCTCATGGTTCCCGCGTGGTACTTTTGTCATTCATGAAGCGCGTTGACGCTGCTGAACTCGAAATCTTCAAGAACCTCTTCCACTCGACCGCGGAGGAGATGGGGGTGGCTTTGCGCCGCTCGGCCTTCTCCCCGAACATCAAGGAGCGGCGGGATTATTCCTGCGCGGTGTTTGACGG
>JASHSC010000345.1 GCA_030036915.1 Terriglobia bacterium | reverse complement strand
CGTATAGGCGCCGGCGACTTCCAGGGGGGTCGCCACGTAAGATCCCAGCGCAATGGCGGGCGTGGGCAGCAAATCCTTGTTGAACCCTGCAGCCACGGCCAAATCTCGCACCTTATCGTAACCTACCATTTCAGCCAGGCGAACCGTGGGGACATTCAGCGAGTACATCAGGGCCTGCCGAAGCGTCACCTGTCCGTAATACTCGTGCATATAGTTTTCCGGCTCATACGTCTGGTCGCCAAACTGAAACGTGGTGGGTTCGTCGGTCAGGATGGTGGCCGTCGTGATGAGGGGCTGGGATCCATCCACGCCGGAGTTCAGCGCTGCCGCATAGACGAACGGCTTGAACGATGACCCCGGCTGGCGCTTGGAAAGCACGTGGTTGAGCTGGCTGCGGCCGTAGTCACGCCCGCCCACCAGAGCCTTCAGCCAGCCGGTGTGAGGGTCGAGCGCCACCAGCGCCATTTGCGGCTGCAGCGGATCGGGCCGTGGCGCGCCCCGCACCGGCTGGGGCTTCTTCAACCGCTTGTCCACTTCCGCGCTCCCCAAACTGACGGCGGCGGAAGCCGCTTCCTGCGCGTCCAGATCCAGCGTGGTATAAATCCGGTAGCTTTGCGAAATCAAGTCATGGTCGGAGAATTGCGCGAGCAACTGGTCCTTCACCATGTCGACAAAATAGGGAGCTTGCGTGCCTTCCTCGTTGCGAACCACCACGCCCAGGGGCGCGGCGGAGGCTTTCTCCGTCTCCGCGGGGGTGAGCATCCCCTGCTCCATCATGCTTCTCAACACAAAATTGCGCCGCTCCAGCGCCCGCGCAGGATATTTGTAAGGCGAATAAATGTTGGGTCCGCGGATCACCCCCGCCAGCAGCGCCGCCTCCGAAGCGCTCAGGCTTCCCACGTCCTTGTTGAAATAGGCGTTGGCCGCCTCCCCAAATCCATAGATGGAAAAACTCCCCCGTTGGCCCAGATAAACCTGGTTCGCATAAAGCTCAAAAATCTGCTCCTTGTTCAGGCGTTGCTCCAGCAGGAGCGCCAGGAAGACCTCGTTGATCTTTCTGCTGTATTTCCGCTGTGGCGTGAGTCCGAAAATGTTGCGGGCCAACTGCATGGTCAGGGTGCTTCCGCCTTGCACGATTTCTTCCTTGCGAAACAAGTCGTGCATCGCGGAGGCCATGATGCGGTAAAAATTCACTCCGTGATGCGAGAAGAAACTATGGTCTTCCGCGGCCACGACCGCGTTGACCACCGTCTTGGGGAGGTCCTGGAAGCGCACCAGCCGCCGCTTGCTGCGCGAGCTGTCAAACAAAGTGGTGATGACTTCCGGCTCGAGCTGGTAGCTCTCGAGCGGCGTCCTGCCGGAAAGCGAGGTGATGGAAGCCAGATGGCCGTTTGCGAATTCCAGCGTCGCCGGCCCTTCCTTGAACGAGTCATTGGCGAAAAAAGACGAGTCGCCGGGTCGGATTTCCAGGTGGTTGCCCACGCGCCTGTAGGTGCCCACCTTTGACCCGCCCTCATACTCGGCATAGAGTCCTTTGCGCAGCCGGGCCGCCACTTCGTCCGCCGTGATTGCCTCCCCGGGATAAACGGGGGTTGGCGCGGCAAACACCAGCGATGCGTTGTTGAAGACGTCGCCGCTCAGCCGCGCGTCAATCACCCGCGAGAAGCGCACGTAGTAATAGATGCACACTCCCGCTGCCGTCATGAACAGCAGCAGCCCCGCGCCCAGCAGGAGCTTTTTCCCGCTTCCCCAGCGCGATGTTGCCAGCCTCACACTTCTCCCCCGGCCCTTCGATACGGACGGGCCCCGCGGAGCCGAACTGGGACGGACAGACACGTTTTATATCGCCCGATTTTCGGAGGAGTGGGTGAAGTGGAGTTGGAGCGTGTACACCTTCAAATCGACGGGGACGTGGTAATCCAGCGTTACGGCCACCTTGTTGGCGGTCGTTTCCACCTTCATATCATCCGCCACCAGGGTAAGGCCCAGGTCCTGGGCCTTGGCGATGATGGTCTTGCGAATGACCTCTTCCGAGGCGTGCTGAGTTTGCCAGAAGGGAGTTTGGTTCTGAATGTAATCGTCGAGCTGCAAATCGTCAACGTAAACGGGAATGATTTTGAAGGCGCAAAAGACTAACGCAGCGAGAAAGGCGAGAGAGAGGAGAGCCTTGAAGGTAATTTTGCCGGACTCCGACAACCGCATGACACTCCCTGTGGTGTAAAGACCCACTCTGGTTATCCCCCGCGGATCGCCTCCAAAGACGAGATAACCGAATCCAGCTTAGCATCCTGAATTTGCTTTGTCGAGCGGCGGAAGATTTCGGCCAGCCCCTGTTCAAACTTACGCTTCCCGAGCGTGACGCGGAAGGGCGCGCCAATCAAATCCGCGTCCTTGAACTTTACCCCGGGCCGCTCAGGGCGGTCGTCAAACAGCACGTCGAGACGATGTGCCCGCATTTCCTCGTAAAGCCTTTCGGCCGCATCCCTCAAGCGCGCGTCGTCCATGTTGGCCGCCGTCAGGATGATTTCAAACGGAGCGATGGCGGCGGGCAGGAACATCCCATCGCGGTCGTGGTTCTGCTCCACGGCCGCGCTCAGAATGCGCTCCACGCCGATTCCATAGGACCCCATCACCAGCGGCACCTCTTTGCCGTTTTCGTCCAGCACAGTGGCGTGCATGGCCTGCGAATAGCGCCGCCCCAGCTTGAAGATGTGGCCCAACTCTACGGAAACGCTCACGCGCAGCGGCCGCCCGCACTTCGGGCACAGATCTCCGGCGGAGACCACGCGCAGATCGCGGTACTCAGGCGCAAAATCCCGCCCCGCGGTCACGTTGCGCAAATGCGTACCGTCTTGGTTAGCGCCGGCAATCATGCCCCGGCGGCCTTCGAGCGCCTTATCGGCGAGAATCCTGACGCCCTTCAGCCCCACCGGACCCAAGGAGCCCAGGTGCGCCCCCAGCAGCGCGCGCGCCTCCTCCGGCGTGGCGGGGCGAAACGTATCGGAACCAAGTGTTGTGACCAGCTTGGTTTCACTCAGTGTATGGTCGCCCCGCAGCAGCACCAGGATCGCCTGGCTCTCCACCACGTAGACCAAAGTCTTGATCATGCGGTTGGCATTTTCGCCCGTGAACTTCACCAGTTCGTCGATCGTCTTCTGCCCGGGCGTGGCGAAGGGCTCCGGCGGCCCAACATTCACGGGATCAGCCACCGGAGGCGCATTTCCTTCCGCCTTCTCCAGATTTGCCGCGTAACCGCAATCGCACAAGGCGATCAAATCCTCACCCGCGTCGGTGGGGGCGGTGAATTCGTGCGAGTGCGTGCCGCCCATCGTCCCGGAATACGCTTCCACAATCACGTACTTCAGCCCGCAGCGATCGAAGATGCGGCGATAGGCGTCGTAATGCTTGCGATAGCTCACGTCCAGCCCGGCTTCGTCCAGGTCGAAGGAATACGAATCTTTCATCCAGAATTCCCGCAGGCGCAGCAAGCCCGATTTTGGGCGCGGCTCATCGCGGAATTTTTCCTGAATCTGGTACCAGATTTGCGGCAGTTGCTTGTAGGAGCGCAATTCCCCGCGCGCCAGGTTGGTCATCTCCTCTTCATGCGTCACGCCCAGCACCATTTCGTGGTCGTTCCGGTCCTTGAGCTTCAGGATCGTGGGGCCGTAAGCAGCGTAGCGCCCCGATTCCTTCCACAGCTCCGCCGGGTTGAGCGCCGGCAGATAAAATTCCTGCGCGCCGATAGCGTCCATCTCCTCGCGAATAATCTGCATGATCTTCAGGAGCGACCTCTGCCCCAGCAGCAGGTGCGCATAGACGCCCGCCGCCACCTGGCGCATGTACCCTGCCCGCAGCAGTAATCGGTGGCTGGGAACTTCTGCCTCTGCGGGGTCTTCCCGCAGGGTAGGAATGAAAACTTGACTCCAACGCATGTCATCAACCTTTCAAATGAAGATGAGTCATTGTTGAAGATGCGGCCACAGATTGTCAAGGAATCGGGTTCCAGGTGTTTAAGGCAGACTACACGCCTAGCCTTTACGGCGGGCCGCAGAAGAGCAGTTTACGGGCAATTGGGTCAGGAAAAGCGCTAGTAACCCGCTGGGGGCCGGCCGCATCAAATAAACGAATGAGGACCCTGTTCTTTTCTTGACCCTGTGTAAAATTTCTTCACAGCTCCGCAACCCCATGTCAATCATAAGCATATCCTAGTCAGGTAAAACCTGCTTAACACAGGTAACTGCCCGCTGAATACCTGCGTCTAATCGTGGTAGAAGCGGCGAAAGACCGCGCACGAGATAAAAATGAGTCGAGATCTAATCAAAACGGCGGAGGGCGACTTTAAATCGCAGTTCAGATCATTCAGGAGGCTGACCATGCGAAGCAAACTCTCTCTTGGGGTCTTGATTATCGTCCTGGGTGCCGGCCTGTGCTGGGGCGCGCCGCCTCCCACGGATACGCAGACAATGGAAACCATTCAGTCCAAGCTTGACCACGCCAAGCTGGACCACCACGGCAGCGTGCACGTCACGGTTGCCGGGGGTGTCGCCACGCTCACCGGAACGGTGGACAATCTGGGAAGCAAGCTCGATGCGGAGAGCGCCGCCCGCAAGGCGCGCGGCGTGACGCAGGTGATCGACAACGTCCGGGTGGGCACGGCGAGCGACGCGCAGGTCCTGGAGCAGGCGCGCCACGAGATCATCATGTATTACGCATACACGATTTTCGATAACGTTGAACTGGCGGCCCATAATGGCACGCTCATGGTGGCCGGACAGGTGACCGAACCTTTCAAGAAGAACGACATCGGCAGGATCCTCGAGCGCGTCAACGGCGTAGCCGTTCTTGACAACAATCTGGAGGTTCTGCCCCTTTCCAGTTTTGATAACCGTCTGCGCTTGCAGGTGGCGCGGGCCATTTACGGCGACCCGAATTTCGTCAATTACGCCAACCTGGCGCGGCCCCCCATTCACATCATCGTGAACAATGGCAATGTAACCCTGGAAGGTGTCGTGGCCAATAGCTTTGACAAGACCAAGGCCAATATGGACGCTCTCCACGCCGGGTTGTCCTTCTCCGTCGTGGACCACCTTCAGGTGGAAAACCACACATCCTAAAGTTTTTCCGAGGTTGTCCCCCTAAGCCTGCGCTGCGCAATTTCAGCGCAGGCTTTTTTTCTTGGAAATTCCTAAACCAGACTCCAGTTCTTGAATCAAGGCAGAATTCGCTGCCGTACTCTCCGCTTGAAGAGCAGTTACCGATGTGCTATGATAACCAATGAGGCACTATAACCTATGCAAGGCGGCAACGGGGAAGGGATACCGCTAGAGCGGCCCGCTTTTGCGTTCGAAGCCGGAATGTCACTGAAAACACAGACTATGCACGTCGGTCGAACAGGTGGAGGCACACCATAGGGAACGGGGGAACACGATGTCATGCGTTCGAAGCCGGAATGCCATTGAAAACATTGAATGGGCGTTCATGCCGTCGCAGCCAGCATTGCCTGCGCCACCCCTCCAACCGGCCGTTTCGGATGATGCGAACGAAAGGCCGCGCGTTCAACTTTTCTACGTTCGAAGCCGGAATATTGCTGAAATCATTGAGCCCACTTGCATGCGAATTGAAGGAGATTGCGACTTCTCCACTCCTCCGCTAGTATTCCAAAGAAGCTGAATGAAAGTTTGGGAGAGTAATCCATGAAGACAAATTCGCGAACCCAGTCGCTCCACGAGGTTGATCCGGAGGTGGCGCGCGCCGTCGATCTGGAAACTGACCGGCAGGCGCGCACGCTGGAGCTGATCGCTTCGGAGAATTTCGTGAGTGAAGCGGTGCTGGAAGCGCTGGGCTCCGTGATGACCAACAAGTACGCCGAGGGCCTGCCCGGCAAGCGCTACTACGGCGGCTGCGAGTTTGTAGACATCGCGGAAAATCTCGCCATCGAGCGAGCCAAGCGGCTTTTCGGCGCCGAGCACGCCAACGTGCAGGCGCATTCCGGCAGCCA